>NZ_BATC01000015.1 GCF_000466985.1 Brevundimonas abyssalis TAR-001 | reverse complement strand
CCCGAATGAGACTCTGGACGCGAAAAACAGTGCAATTGCAGTGCAAGACCCGGGAAAAAACAGGGTCCGAAATGTCCGAAATCCCGTTCGGAGCGTGCGGTTGAGCAGGCGACGGTCTGAAGCGAAAAAAAACAGTGCAATGGAGTCTCACCGTCTCACGTCCCCGCGCTGATCCCTGTCGCCGGACGGGAGTATAAGGGCGCTGAAACAGGGTGGGCGTAAACAGGGACGGCGGCGCAGCCAATCCATTGGAAACAAACGGATCGGGCGCCGGGAAGCGGTGGCGCATCCGGTGGCCCCTTCGCCCTGACCGTGCGTATGGATCGCCGGGACGGGCCCGGCGATGACGGTGATCTAGCGCTTCCCGGCGGGGGGCTGGGCGTAGCGAGGCGGGCGTTGAGCTTGTCCAGCAGGTCGACGGCGCACTCGGCGATGACCGTGCCGGGGGGATAGACCGCCGCGGCCCCACTCTCGATCAGGGCGGGCACGTCGCCGGGCGGAATGACGCCGCCGACCACGATCATGATGTCGGGGCGGCCCAGCTTTTCCAGCTCGGCCTTCAGTTCCGGCACCAGAGTCAGGTGTCCCGCCGCCAGCGACGAGGCGCCGACCACATGGACATTGTTGTCGACCGCCTGTTTCGCGGCCTCGGCGGGAGTCTGGAACAGGGGCCCGGCGTCCACGTCGAAACCGATGTCGCCATAGGCGGAGGCGATGACCTTCTGGCCCCGGTCGTGGCCGTCCTGGCCCAGCTTGGCGACCAGAATGCGGGGCGGGCCGCCGTCGTTCTCGACGAAGGCGGCGACCATGCCGCGCGCGCGGGCCAGTTTCGCGTCGGCCCCGGCCTCGGCGGCGTAGACGCCCTTGACCGTCTTCACCTCGGCGACATGGCGGCCGAAGGCGGCCTCCATGGCGTCGGACATCTCACCCACGGTGGCGCGGGCGCGGGCGGCGTCGACGCACAGCTCCAGCAGATTGGCGTTTCCGGCGGCGCCCGCCTTCAGGGCATCCAGCGCGGCCCGGCAGGCGGCCTCGTCCCGCTCGGCGCGCAGGCGCTTCAGCTTGTCGATCTGGCGGGCGCGGACGTCGGCGTTGTCCACCTTGAGCACCGGAATGTCGTCGGCCAGATCCGAGAGATATTTGTTCACGCCGACGACGGTCTGCTGGCCGGTGTCGATGCGGGCCTGGGTGCGGGCGGCGGCTTCCTCGATGCGCAGCTTGGGGATGCCGGCCTCGATGGCTTTCGCCATGCCGCCCAGCGTCTCCACCTCCTCGATGTGGGCCAGGGCGCGGGCGGCCAGGTCGTTCGTCAGCCGCTCCACATAGTATGAGCCGCCCCACAGGTCGGCGCTGTCGGTCATGCCGGTTTCGCGCTGCAGGAAGATCTGGGTGTTGCGGGCGATGCGGGCCGAGAAGTCGGTGGGCAGGGCGAGGGCTTCGTCGAGCGAGTTGGTGTGCAGGCTCTGGGTTCCGCCGTGGGCGGCGGCCATGGCCTCCACCGCCGTGCGGGCCACATTGTTGAACACGTCCTGGGCCGCGAGGCTCCAGCCGGAGGTCTGGCAGTGGGCGCGCAGGGCCAGGGACTTGGCCGACTTGGGCGCGAACTCGCGCTGGATCAGCGAGGCCCACAGCAGGCGCCCGGCGCGCATCTTGGCCACCTCCATGAAGTGGTTCATGCCGATGGCCCAGAAGAAGCTGAGGCGCGGGGCGAAGGCGTCGATGTCCATGCCCGCGGCCACGCCCGCGCGGGCGTATTCCACCCCGTCGGCCAGGGTGTAGGCCAGCTCCAGGTCCGCCGTCGCTCCCGCTTCCTGCATGTGATAGCCGGAGATGGAGATGGAGTTGAACTTCGGCATCTCGCGCGCGGTGTAGGCGAAGATGTCGGAGATGATCCGCATGGAGGGGGCCGGCGGATAGACGTAGGTGTTGCGGACCATGAACTCCTTGAGGATGTCGTTCTGGATGGTCCCGGTCAGCTTGTCGCGGCTGACGCCCTGTTCCTCGGCGGCGATGATGTAGAGCGCCATGATCGGCAGGACGGCGCCGTTCATGGTCATGGACACCGACATCTGATCCAGCGGGATGCCGTCGAACAGGGTCTGCATGTCGAGGATGGAGTCGATGGCGACCCCGGCCATGCCCACGTCGCCCGCCACGCGCGGATGATCGGAATCATAGCCCCGGTGGGTGGCCAGATCGAAGGCGATGGACAGGCCCTTCTGACCGGCCGCCAGATTGCGGCGATAGAAGGCGTTGGACGCCTCGGCCGTGGAGAAGCCCGCGTACTGGCGGATGGTCCACGGGTTGGTGGCGTACATGGACGGGTAGGGGCCGCGCAGATAGGGCGCGACGCCGGGCAGGCCGTGGACGAAATCGAGCCCCTCGAGCGCAGCGGCGCCGTAGGCCGGATCAACGGTGATCTTTTCGGGCGTGGTCCAGCCGTCACCTTGGGCGGGCGCGGCCGAGCCGGTCTGGTCGAAGGTCAGGGTGGTGAAGTCGGG
Organism: Brevundimonas abyssalis TAR-001; assembly: GCF_000466985.1. Lineage (GTDB taxonomy): Bacteria > Pseudomonadota > Alphaproteobacteria > Caulobacterales > Caulobacteraceae > Brevundimonas > Brevundimonas abyssalis. The sequence continues at coordinate 46,742 of NZ_BATC01000015.1, read as the reverse complement.
CAGGCTCACGGGTGCGCCTCCACATGGTCGGACAGGCGGGTGGGGGCGAAGGGCGTGCAGGCGTCGTCGGCGCCGGCCTGACGCACATCCGGCGCGGGGACCGCGTGGGCCGGGCGCGGGTCGATGGTCACGGGGTCTTCGTCAGCGGGATAGAGGCTGACGCCGAGGATCGGGGCGGAGCCGTCGCGGGTGGAGGCGATCAGGGCCTCGCGGGCGCCGGCCACGTCGTCGGCGAGCGAGCCGGACAGGAGGGCGGCGGCCAGACCGCCTTCGGCTTCGATGGCCTGGAACACGGCCCAGCCCGCGCGGGCCAGATCGTCGGTCAGCTGCTCGAAGAAGAAGGCGCCGCCCGCCGGGTCGGCGACGCGCCCCAGATGGCTCTCCTCCATCAGGATCAGCTGGGTGTTGCGGGCCTGACGGCGGGACAGGGGATTGTCGCCGCCCAGCGGCGCGGTGAAGGAGTCGAGCACCACGGCCTGGGCGCCGCCCACGGCTCCGGCGAAGGCGGCGGCGGTCAGGCGCAGCAGATTGTTGTGAACGCCCCGGTCGGCCAGCATGCGGGCGGAGGAGCGGACCTCGATCACGGCGGGCGCATCCGAACCGCAGGCTTCGGCGATGCGCGCCCAGATGGCGCGGGCGGCGCGCAGCTTGGCGATCTGCACCGGATAACGGGCGTCGGCGGACAGGCCCAGGACGATGCGCTTCAGCCCCTCGGCAGGCGCGATCCCGGCGGCCTCCAACGCGCGCAGATAGGCGACCACGGCGGCGGCCATGACGCCCAGCTCCTGGGCCTCGGTCCCGCCCGCCTCATGCACGAAGCGGCCCGAGGCGAGGAACAGGCTGGCGCGGGGATAGGCCCCGGCGTGGCGGGCGCCGGCCTGGGCGGCGGCGTTGACGTGGGCGGCGACGGGGCCGGCGCTGGCGCTTCACGGGCGAAGGCGGACAGGGGGTCCAGATGGAAGGCGAGGGGGGCCTCGGGCGCGCCTTGGCCAGCACGGCCAGCCAGTTGGCGCCCTCGGCGCCCATGAAGCCTGCATCCAGCGCGACAGGGGCGAGATCGAGCAGGACGCCGTCGAGGGCGCGGGCCAGATCGTCCTGCGAGCCCACGGTCACGCCGGCCTCGCCCGCCGGATCGAGCCGCAGCAGCAGCGAGGCCGCGCCTTTGGTCAGGGCGTCATGGGCCAGGGCGTTGGCGCGCGCGGGCTCTGGGTGGTCGATGAGGGTGCGCAGATCCCACGGGCGGTCGCGGTCGCCGGACAGGCCCGGGCGGGCGCGCAGGACCGCGCGGTCCGGGTCGGCGGCGTAGAGCGGCTGGATCGCCAGACCATCGGCGGTGCGGCCGATCAGGGTCTCGAACGGCGCGCCTTTCAGGCCCTTCTCGGCGAGGGCGCGCCAGTCGGCGAGGGACGGGACGGGGAAATCTGGGCTGAGGCTTTTCACGGCGCGAGTGATGGGCCGCGGGCGCCCGGCCCGTCAAGCCGGGCCGAAACAGCGCGCCTTAATCCCGCATTTTTCGAGCCCACTTCATTGACGCACAAGGGGTCGGGCCTCGCGAGAGGCCGATTTCGCCGCACGCGTTCGCGGCGCCCGCACACTGACGCTCACGATCCATCATGGAGGCGCGAGCGTGATCCCAGCCGAATCCCAGTCCAGCGCGAGGCTGGACCTGCCCTATCTGCAGGCCGGGCAGATGCAGAAACATGTGACCCTGAACGAGGCCCTGACGCGGCTGGACGCCCTGGTCCAGTGCGCGGTGGTCAGCCGGTCCATCAGCGAACAGCCGGCGGCGCCGGACGACGGCGCGCTCTATATCCTGCCCGACGGCGCGACCGGCGCGGCCTGGTCGGCGATGACGCCGGGCGCGCTGGCGCGGTTCGAGGCGGGCGGCTGGACAGCGATCGCGCCGCCGCCGGGTCTGCGGGCCTTCGTGGCGGATGAACAGCGGCTCGTGGTGTTTGGCGAGGACGGCTGGATCGAGGTGGGCGGGAGCCCCGACCGGCTGGACGATCTGCAAGGGCTGGGCGTCGGCACGGCCTCGGACGAGACCAACGCCTTCGCCGCCAAGCTGAATAGCGCGCTGTGGACCGCGCGGACCGAGGGCGAGGGCGGCACCGGCGACCTGCGCTCTGTGCTGAACAAGACGGACGAGGCGAAGACGCTGTCGCTGCTGTTCCAGTCGGGCTGGTCCGGGCGGGCCGAGATCGGACTGATCGGCGACGACGATCTGGTGCTGAAGGTGTCGCCCGACGGGGTCGTGTGGCGCGAGGCTGTGCGAATCGATCGTCAGACCGGGCGGCTGGGCTTTCCGGTGATGGACGCGTTGCTGCGGCCCGCGACCCAGGATGTGCTGACGGCCTTCGAAACCCCGCCCGGGCGGGTGCGGGCCTTCCTGATCGACGACCTGATCAGCGCGCTGGAGGCCGCCGGGGTCTGGGCGCGGCTGAGCGCGCTGTATGTGACGGCGGCCCACGACGAACAGGCGGGGCGGCTGAATCTGAAAACGCCGGGGCTGTACGACCTGACGCCCATGAACGGTCCCGCCTTCACGGCGGACCTCGGCTGGTCCGGTGACGGCGTGGACGCCTGGGTGGACACAGGTCTGAGCGCCTCGGCGCTGGCGGACGGCGGGACCGGGCTCGCGGCCGGCGTCTGGGTGGCGGCCAATCCATCGCCGGGGACCAGCCAGTTCCCGCTGGGGCCGGTGGACGGCGACGAGACCCTGTCCATGGCGATCAGTCCGACGACCGGCAATTTCAGCGCGCGGGTGGGGACCGGCGCCCTGGCCGTGTTCGGCGCGGCGCCCGCCGTGACGGGCCATTTCTGCGTCAGCCGCACCGGCACGACCCATGTGTCCGGCTATCACGACGGGGTGCTGATCGGGGCGCCGGCCAGCGCCTTCACCGGCTATGCGGGTGGGTCGACCGGCCTGTTGCGGCGGTTGGGCAATTTCCACAACGGAACCCTGGCGGCGGCCTGGCTGGGCCAGGATCTGGACGCGGGCCAGGTGGCGGCGCTGCACGGGGCGCTGGCGGCCTACCTCGGCCAGGCGGGGGTGGTCTGATGGAGCGCGATCCACAGCCCGAAGGGGATTGGCGGTTCCGCCGGGCCTATACCTATGCGGCCACGGTGGCGGGGCTGGGCCTGCTGGCGGTGCTGGTGTGGCGGCTGGAGGCGCCGCGGGAGCTGATGTGGGTGGCGGTGGCGCTGATCGTGCGCGACGCCTGGCGCGAGACCCTCTACATCGTCGCGCCCTCGGCCCAGGCCATCGTGGCGGGGCTGGCCGCCTGGCGGGGCGGGCATGAGGGCCCCGGACGCGCGCGCGCTGCAGGCGACGCTGGGGAGCCTGGGGCTTTACTCCGGCGATCTGGACGGGGTCTGGGGGCCGCTGTCGCAGGCGGCGTTCGACGCCCTGGTGGAGGGATTTCGCCGCTGCCGTCCGGCGCCCAGGCTGAACCGGTCCATGGGATGGTCCTGGGACCAGTCCGAAGGCGCGCTCTATTTCGACGGACGCTGGGTGGCGCGGGGCTATTCGGGGCGCGGGGAGGGGCGGAACAACCCGGCCATGGAGGCGGTGCGCGGCGTCGGGCCCATCCCGGCCGGGCGCTGGCGCATCGGCCCGCCGCGCACCAGCACGCGGACCGGCCCGCACATCATGGACCTGACGCCCATCGGCCATGACGCCCATGGACGCAGCGCCTTCCAGATCCACGGCGACAACGCGACCGGCGACGCATCGTCCGGGTGCATCGTCCTGCCGCGGGCGTATCGGGAGCGAATCAGCGGCGGCGCGTTCAGCGTGCTGGAGGTGACGCCATGATCCAGATGTTTCCCGGCCGGACGCTGATTCCCGGGTGGGTGAAGATCGTGGCGGTCGTGCTGGCGATCATCGCGGCGGTCGCCCTGGCCGCGCATCAGTGGGACCGGCTGTGGTCCTGGCTGCCCTGGTCCGACGAACGGCGGCTGGAGCGGGTGATCGACCAGCGCGACCGCCTGGCCGCCGAGGCCGTCGCCCAGGCCGCACACATCGAGGTGCTGACCGCGCAGGCGCGGCGCGTCGAGACCGTCCACCGTCAGGTGATCGAACTGCGAGACCTGACCGATCCCGTCATCCATGAAGCCCGGAGCGCGCCCGATGCGTCCACACCGCTTGATCCCGATCGCGCTGATCGCCTGCGCGAGCATGACCGCCGCCTGTGCGAACTGGCGCCCGGCGCCTGCGCCGGTCCAGCCGCCGCCCCTGCCGGAAGCGGCGACCCGGCCCTGTCCGATCGCGACCCTGGCTGAGGCGCCGACCTGGGCGGACCTGGAGGCCGCCTACATCGTGCGGGGACGCCAGCTGGTGGAATGCGACCTGGCGCGGCGGCTGGCGGTGGAGACGCTGGAGGCCATGGGCGCAGCGCCAGGCCCATGAGCGGCAAATCATGCCGGGCGGCAGGCAAAATCTGCAGGGCGTGGCGGCGAACCGGCAAAATGTGCAGGGTTCGGGGCGTGGTAAATCAACCTATAACGCTGTGATTTCAGTGGTTTGATTGCTGTCGCAAAGCGCTCAAACTGGCCCGCCCCTTGCTTCAATGAGCCTGAGCAAAATGCTCCCGGCAGTCAAAATGACGTCGGACACCTTGAAAGAAAAGGACGCGTCATGCTGAACAGCGTGAACACCAACGTGGGCGCTATGGTCGCCCTGCAGAACCTCTCGCAAACCAATTCCGAGCTGAATACCGTTCAAAACCGGATCAACACCGGCAAGAAGGTCAATTCGGCCAAGGACAATGGAGCCATCTGGGCCATCGCCCAGAACCAGCGCGCCGAAATGGGCGCCCTGAACACCGTCAAGGAAAGCCTGCAACGCGGTCAGTCGACCGTCGATGTGGCCATGGCCGCCGGCGAATCCATCTCCGATCTGCTGCTGCAGCTGAAAGAGAAGGCTCTGGCCGCGACCGACGAGACCCTGACGACGGCGTCGCGGAGCGCCTTGGCCGAGGATTTCGATTCGATCCGCGACCAGATCACCTCCGTGATCGAAAACGCCTCGTTCAACGGCGCCAACCTGCTGGATGGCTCGCTGACGGGTGGCTACAAGGCCCTGGCCTCGGCCGACGGCACCTCGACCATCGACGTGGCTGGTGAGGACATGAGCCTCAGCGGCTCGATCGTCACCCTGGGCGCCGCGGACAGCATCACCACCACGACCGACGCGACGGATTCGCTCGCTCTGGTGGACGCTTCCATCGCCAACGTCTCGGCCTCGCTGGCCCGGATGGGCACCAGCTCCAAGGCGCTGGGCACCCACCTGTCCTTCGTGGGCAAGCTGCAGGACAGCCTGGAAGCCGGTATCGGCAACCTGGTTGACGCTGACCTGGCCAAGGAGAGCGCGCGACTCACCGCTCTGCAGACCAAGCAACAGCTGGGTGTGCAGGCGCTGTCGATCGCCAACTCCTCGACTTCCATGCTGCTGGGACTGTTCCGCTAATCCAGGAACGGGGAGGGAGCGTCCACGGGCGCTCCCTCCGTCTTCCCGCCTATCGGGAGGCGCCGGCCTGATGACCGGCGAATGAGGGATGGATGCACATGCAAAGATAAGCCGCGCTTCGTTTCCGGTGGTCCCCGCCACATCGTCGTCCGCATCGGGCGATTTTGCGGATCCGGGACCGTCAGAGGAAGCCGAACGCCTCGCGCGTTACCGTCTGGTGATCGAGGAGGGCGCCGCCAAGGGCGCGTTCGTCTACAAGATCCTGGACCGCGAGACCGGAGAGGTCGTCCGACAGCTGCCTCGCGATGAGGTTGCCCGCATCGGAGATCAATCCGGCTACGCCGCAGGAGCGGTGATCGACACCCGGGCCTGAATCCCGAGGGTCATCAAGAGCGCCGAACCGCCCGACCGCTGGTCGAGGCGGATATCGTGGTTAGCGCGCGTTAACCATACGCATACGACTCGGTCGATACCGTCCCCCTAGAAATCCTCGGGGAACGAAGACCCATGACCAGCAGCGTTCACACCAACACATCCGCGCTGATTGCGCTTCAGAACCTCAACCGGACGAACGAACGTCTGGAAGCGGTCCAGGGACGGGTGAACACCGGCCTGAAAGTGCAGGGAGCCAAGGACAACGCGTCGGTCTGGGCCATTGCCCAGGGGCAGCGCGCGGACCTGGGCGCCCTGAGCGCCGTCCAGATGAGCCTGGATCGCGCCACTTCGGTGGCGGATGTGGCCCTCTCGGCGGGAGAGACCATCTCGGACCTGCTGAACCAGCTGAAGGAGAAGGTCGTCGCCGCCAACGACGAATCGCTCAAGACGCAGTCGCGGGAGCTGCTGAACGACGACTTCCAGGCCTTGCTGGGATCGATCGCCCAGGCGGTTCAGAACGCCGAGTTCGACGGCGCCAATCTGCTGGACGGCTCCCTGACCAACGGGGTGCGCTTCCTGGCCAACGCCGAGGCGGACGCCTTCGTCACCCTCAGCACCCGCGACCTGAGCCTGGGCGGCGGCATCATCGACCTGACCCTCAGCTCGAACCTGCTGAACATGACCGATGCAGCCGCGGCCCTGACGGATCTGAACAACTCCATCTCCCAGGTGAATTCGGCCCTGGGCGCCCTGGGGTCGCAGGCCAAGCAGATCGAGGCGCACAACGGATTCGTCTCGCGCCTGATGGATACGGTCGAATCGGGCATCGGCAATCTGGTGGACGCCGATCTGGCCAAGGAGAGCGCGCGGCTGACGGCCTTGCAGGTCCAGCAACAGCTGGGCGTGCAGGCCCTGTCCATCGCCAACCAGGCCCCGCAGGTGATCCTGTCGCTGTTCCGCGGCGGTTAAGCACGATTTCGGGCTGACGCTTAAGCCTTCGTTTGCTGCGTCGGGCGCATCCTGGAGGCTGGAGCGTCCATGATCGACAACAGCTACATTCTGGGTCTGTTCGGGCAATACGGTTTCACTACCGGCACGAGCAGTCTTTCCACGGGCGCGACGCAGCGGCTCAAGGCCCAGCCGACTCCGCCGTGGGACACGACGCGCCAGGCGCAGCAGAGCGATCTCCTGCGCGCCGCCCTGGCCGGACGCAGCCTGATCAACGAGGGCGCCGCGCGGCTGGACGTGCCCGGCGCCTCGGCCGACTACGGCAAGCTTTTCACGCTCTATCAGGGGTTGGCCTCCCTGGCGGCCCTGGCGGACCAGGCGGGAAGCCCCGGCGCCTCGACGACCCAGGTTTCGCTGGCCGACAAGCGATTCGAGGCCGGACTGTCCGAAGTCACCGGCTGGATGGCGCAGGCGGGGTTTGACGCCTTCTCCATGGTGCAGGGGACCTCCAGTTCGCTGTCCAAGAGCACGGCCGGCGTGGTGCGCGACACCTCCAAATCCCTGACCGGGCCGATCCACGAGGGGGGGCTGGCCGATCCCGTGGCCGCCTTCGAGGGCGACGTGCAGTTCCGTATGACCATCGGCAAGCTGGAGACCTCGGTCGATATCGACATCGATCTGGCCGAGATGGGCGCCCAGCCGCGCACGCTGAGCGCCGTCATCAGCCACATCAACGGCAAGCTGGAAACCGCCGGGGTCCAGACCCGCATCGGCCGCGAGATGATTCCGTCCGAGGAGCGCACGATCCAGGTGGGCGACAAGACGGTGAAGCTGCCGGACGGTCCCGAGCGCTGGGCGCTGATGGTGCGCGGATCCTCCGTGGAGACCGTGGAGTTCTCCGCGCCCGACACGGCCGACGCGGTCTATGTGGTGCAGGGATCGGGCGCGGGAAACCAGCTGCTGAAGTTCACGGACGGGGCAGGCGTGGGCGCGGCCGCCGGGATCGGAGAGACCCACTGGGTCGACGGGCGCATGTCCCAGAACGGCCTGCCCGAGGGCATCAGCGCCATACGGGCCACCGAGACGGACGCCGAGGGCAATGTCTGGATGGTGGCCGATCTCAGCGAGGGGAGCGCCACCCAGCCGATCAAGGGGACCAGCGACGTCGCCCTGATGAAGTTCGATTCCGCCGGACGACTGGTGTTCTCGCGGGCCCTGGGCGCGGCCAGCGAGGCGTCGGGCTACGCCCTGGCGATCTCTGACGACGGCCGCGTGGCCGTGGCCGGGTCGGTCACCGGGGCGCTGGTCAACGGTGATGTGGGCGCCAACCGCGCCGTCTCGGACAGCTTCGTCACGGTCTATGATCTGGACGGTGTGGAGCAGTGGACCCAGCGTCGCGGCGCGACGGCGGCCGACGAGGCCACCGCAGTGACCTTCGGCGATGACGGAACGGTCTATGTGGCGGGCCGGGCGAAATCGGCCATGACCGGCGCCTCGGCCGTCGGCGGCTGGGACGGATACCTTCAGGCCTTCAGCCAGAGCCAGGCCTATCCCACCGCGCCGATCACGGCGGCTTCGAAATTCACCACCCAGTTCGGAACCGCCGGGGACGACTCCGTCGCGGCGGTGACGGTGGAAGGCAACGACCTCTATGTGGCCGGGGTGGAGAACGGGCGCGGCGTGCTGAGGCGCTACACCCTGAACCCGACCGGCGCGCGACCCTGGCGGCGACGCGGGACCTGGGCCTGATGGGCGGCGAGATCGCCGGACTTTCGGTCTCGGATGGACGGGTGGTGGTGGCCGGGACCACCCACAACTCGGATCTGGCATCAGGGGCGACGGTGAATACGGCCCATGCGGGCGGCAAGGACGTTTTCGTCCTGTCGCTGGACCCCAGTCTGACGGCGGACGGCAACGACCGCATCACCTTCTTCGGCGGAGCGGGTGACGACACCGCCGCCGACATGCAGGTTCGTGACGGCAAGGTCTGGCTGACCGGCGTTCACGACCGTCCGCTGGGCGGTCTGGAGGACGACCCGACCGAGGCCTACGCCGCGCGTCTGGACGCCCAGACCGGCGCGGTGGAGTGGAGCCGCGTCTGGCAGGGGGCGGGCAACCAGGCGGCTCCGGCGACGCTCGCCGTGGCGGCGGGCGGCGCAGCGTGCTGGACCGGCTTGGCCTGCCGACCGGTGTGATCGCCCAGGGGGACTCCAAGCTTCTGACCGCCGCCACATCGGTGCGTGTGGGTGACCGTTTCGAGGTGGTGGGCGCGAACGGCCGGGCGCGGACCGTGACCATCGAGGCGCGCGACACCCTGCAGTCCCTGGCCCGCAAGATCGAGCAGGCCTCCAACATGCAGTTGAGGGTGACGGTCGCCTCGGAAGGCGGCGAGGTCACCGGCAAGGACGGCGAGACCGCCCTGACCATGGGGGGGCTGCAGCGTCTGTCCATCAGCGCTCGTGACGGCCGCGAGGGCGCGATCCTGAAATCGGGCGCTGCGGGGCGCGACGCCCTGGCGGGGTTGGGGCTGAGCCCCGGCTTCATCGGCCGGATCTCCGGCAACGACGCGCGCACGACCTATGGGGTGGATCTGCCCAACACCCTGAACCTGGCGACCCCGGACGCGGCGAAGCGCGCGGGTGAGGCGATCCTGGCGGCCATGAAGGTGGTGCGCGACGCCTATCGCGACCTGAAACCCGAAGACCCCCTGACCAAGGCGAGGGGCCAGGCGCCGGCCTATATGACCGCCCGCATCGCCAACTATCAGGCGGCCCTGAACCGTCTGACGGGGGGATAGGGGAAAACCCTCTCTGGAGTTCGCTTGCTGGTTGACGGCGCGCCTGCGTCGGGGGTTATTGCCGGGAAGATTTCCGCGAGAGGTTCATGGCGTTTCCCAACGACAACCGCATCATCCTGGCGCTCGGCGCCGTTCTGGCCGTGGTGGCGGCCGTGGTCATCGCCCTGATCTTCATGGGGCGGGGCGGCGATGATGAGCCGACGACGCCGGAAGAACGCGCGGGCCTGCAGCTGGATGTGACCGAGGCGCCCGATCTTGAACCGACGCGCGAGCTGCGCTGTTTCGTGGACGGCCGGTTCGTGGGCATGGCCACCCTGGCGGACTGCGCCCGCCAGAACGGCGTAGCCACCGAAGGCCTGGACGTGGGTCTGGACGAGACCGGGGCCCTGGCCGCCGCGCCGACCGCCCAGTTCGCCCCGCCGCCCGAGGAGCCGCCGCTGGAGTTGACCGAGGCCCAGCCCATCACTCCGCCCGAGGTCTCGCCCGTCGGCCCCGCGCCGCAACCGGTCCAGGCGGGCGCGCCCTGTCTGCGCCACGTGGGCGGCGAGTGGCGTCAGTTGTCGGCCGGCATGAGCCAGGGCGCCTGTGTCCAGGCCCTGTTCGCGGGCACCTGCGTGCGTCCCGGAGACGCCCAGTACGGCCGCTGGGGCGACCTGACCCTGCGGCTGGTGCCGCGCCGGGTGGAGCAGTCCCAGGACAACAGCCGCTTCCGCACCCTGGCCGAGCAGGACCGCAACTGTCAGTTCCCGGGGCTTCGTTGATGAGACCGCTGCTTCTTTCCGCCGCCCTGATGGGCCTGACCCTGGCCGCCTGCTCCACAAGCACCGAGGCGCCGTTCGACCAGGGCGTCTGCTACCATGTGGTGGAGGAAGGCGAGGAGGTGCGCTTCAACGTCCTGGCCGAGGATGTGGAATCCATCGAGTTCTGCGCCGCGCGGCTGGAGGAGATGCGGCTGAACTTCCTGAGGCTGGGCGGCTCGGTGCTCGAGATCAAGGGCTCCTATCAGGGGCAGTTCATCTTCATCGAACGGGCCGGCGTCTATTTCGGCCAGACCCTGGAGGGGGGGCGGTTCTTCGCCCTGGCCCGCACCGGGGACGGCCGTCTGGCCATTCCCGGCGTCATTCAGCGCCCGCCGGCCTCGACGCCTGAAACGGCGGATTGACGTCACGCACGCGGCGTGAACAATATGTGAACATGGTGTTCCTGAGAGCGTTCGCGCGCCTTCGGGAAGGCCTTATTGAACAAGGAAAAAGCAATGGCGGGCAGCGTCAACAAGGTCATTCTGGTGGGCAACCTGGGGCGTGACCCCGAAATCCGCAATCTTCCGTCGGGCGAGAAGGTCGCGAACCTGTCGCTGGCCACCTCCGAGCAGTGGCGCGACAAGGCGACCGGCGAGCGCAAGGAAAAGACCGAGTGGCACCGGGTGGTGATCTTCAACGAGAACATCGTGCGCGTGGTCGAGAACTATCTGAAGAAGGGCTCGACGGTTTACATCGAGGGCTCCTTGCAGACCCGGAAGTGGACGGATCAGCAGGGCGTGGAGAAATACTCCACCGAGGTGGTGCTGCAGAAATTCCGCGGCGAACTGACCATGCTGGGCGGCCGCAGCGAGGGCGGCGGCTCGGGCCCGCGGGACGACGACGGCTATTCGTCGGGCTTCTCCAGCGGCGGCGCCAACAAGCCGTCCGGTCCGAAGGAAAGCTACGACCTCAACGACGATATTCCATTCTAGGGCGCTACCGCTCGGCTCGCGGAGCCTCGCTGCTTGAGCGCGGGCGCTTCTTCCCTCTCCCTATGGGAGAGGGCTGCGCGCACGGATGCGTGAGCATCCGTCCTGTGCGCGCAGGGTGAGGGTCGGGTGCGTCTTGCGAGGCACCGAACCCTCATCCCCCGCGCCAGAACCTCCGCTACGCTCCGGTGCGCGGGTCCCCCTTCTCCCAATGGGAGAAGGACGAGCGCTGAATTGCGCTCAAGCCGTGAGCGTCCGCGACGCGAACATAGCGCCCCAGGATGGCGCCTAAGATATGGTCATGATTTGTGAGGGGCGGGGGGGCGCCGCCCGTGGCATGAGCAGGCTGTGACCGAGTCCCGTTCCGCCCTGAGTGTCGCCGAGATCGCCGCCATCGCCGCCATCGTGGTGATCTGGGGCGTGAACAACGCCGCGGCGAAGGTGGCGACCGAGAGCCTGCCGCCCCTCCTGACCGGCGCCCTGCGGTTCGGCCTGGCGGCGGTGTGCCTGGCCTGGTTCGTGCGGCCGCCGTTCCCGAACTGGAGAAGCCTGGTGCTGCTGGTCGTGCTGGGCGGCCCGATCCACTTCGGCCTGATCTATCTGGCTTCTCCATGGCCAATGACGTCAGCCCGCTGTCGGTCAGCCTGCAGCTGTGGATTCCCATGACGGCGCTGTTCGCCTTTCTGTTGCTGGGCGAGCGGATCACGGTGCCGGCGGTTCTGGGCATGCTGATCGCCTTCTTCGGCATCGCCTGGATGGTGCTGGACTCCCACGCCTTCATGGACCTGCCCGCCATCATGATCGGCGTGGGCGCCAGCGTGGCCTGGGCCCTGACCACCGTCATCGCGCGGCGGACGCGGGCCGTGTCCCCCATGAAGATGCAGGGGCTGCTGTCCATGACCGCCTTCGTGTTCCTGCTTCTGGGCTCGATGACCTTCGAGACGGGGCAGGTTGCGGCCATGCAGGAGGCGCCGCCCCTGGCCTGGGGCGCGGTGGCCTTCGGAGCCCTGATCTCCACGGTCATCGCCACGGGCCTGGCCTTCTGGCTGGTGCAGCGGCGTGAGGCGGGACGGGTGACGCCCTATCTGCTGCTCACGCCCGTGGTGTCGATCCTGATCGGCTGGGGCTTCATGGGGGACGTCCTGACCGTGCAGATCCTGACCGGCGCGGCCCTGACCCTGCTCGGGGTGACCATCGTCGCCCTGGCCGAGCGGGGACTGCGCGCCGGGGTCGCCCCCGGCGCGAAGGTCAGGCTCTAGCCGCGCGAAACGACGGCGCAGGCCACGCGGTCGCCCGCCCCGCCGATGGGCTGGCTGCGGTGATCATCCGGGCTGGCGTGGATGACGACAGCGGAGCCGTCCTCGTCCCACAGCCACTGGCCGGGACCGTTCTCGGCGATGCGGGCCGAGGTGGTGAACAGCTCCGCGCGCGCCTGACCATTCTCGCCCGCGTGGATGTTGGGCAGGTCGCCGTCGTCGGGTCCCTCGGGATTCAGCAGGCCGTGGGGCGCCTGGTTGTGATTGATGTGGCTGCCCGCGTTCTGGAAGGCGGCGTCGCCGCAGTCGCCCACGGCGTGGATGTGGATGCCGTGCCAGCCGGGCGTCAGGCCCTCGGCCTCCACGCGCATCAGCAGGCCCGTGGGCGCCTGGGTGAGGGTGACCGTGCCGATCTCCTCGCCATCGTTGCTCATCAGGGTGGCGTTCCCCGTCTCGGTGGTCGTGGCCCGAACGAGATCCTGGTCCGCGGGGGCGGACGCCGTCTCTGACGGGGCCGTCGAGGGGGCCGGGGGCGTCGTGGGCTCGGTGTCGCCGCAGGCCGCGAGGCCCAGGGCGCCGATGCCAAGGACCGTGGTGAGAAGAAGGTTCGCGCGCATATATCGGCTCCCTTTGAAAAGCTTTGCCGCAGGGGGTCTGGATGCGTCGGCGTGCTTTGCCACGCAAGCCCCTGGATGCTAATGTTTCGGCCACGGAAGACGTTCCGATTCCCGCCCCCCGGGGGCGTCAGAAAAGCCTGAATTCACTTGACCGACGACAGCCAGAACGACGCCCCGAATACGGGCGGCACCGACGATATCGCGCCGATCGCCATCGAGGACGAACTGCGCCGTTCCTATCTCGACTACGCCATGAGCGTGATCGTCAGCCGGGCCCTGCCGGACGTGCGCGACGGGCTCAAGCCCGTGCATCGCCGCATCCTGTATTCGATGCACGAACTGAACATGACGCCCGAGCGCAGCTACATGAAGTGCGCGCGGGTGGTCGGCGACGTGCTGGGGCGGCTGCACCCGCACGGGGACGCGTCGGTCTACATGGCCCTGGTCCGCATGGCCCAGCCGTTCTCCATGGGGCTGATGCTGGTCGACGGCCAGGGCAATTTCGGCTCGGTGGACGGGGATATGCCCGCGTCCATGCGATACACCGAGTGCCGCATGCAGGCGTCGGCCATGGCGCTGCTGGCCGACATCGACAAGGACACGGTCGATTTCCAGCCCAACTACGACGGCAAGGAGCTGGAGCCCGTCGTCCTGCCGGCGCGGTATCCGAACCTGCTGGTCAACGGCGCCGGCGGCATCGCCGTGGGCATGGCCACCAACATCCCGCCGCACAATCTGGGTGAGATCGTGGACGCCTGCGTGGCGCTGCTGGACGACCCGGACATCGGCCACGACCAGCTGCTCGAGATCGTGCCGGGCCCGGACTTCCCCACCGGCGGCGAGATCATGGGCCGCACCGGCGCGCGCAACGCCCTGCTGGACGGCCGGGGCTCCGTGGTGGTGCGCGGCAAGGCCACCATCGAGGAGATCCGCAAGGATCGCGAGGCCATCATCATCACCGAGATCCCGTATCAGGTGAACAAGCAGACCCTGATCGAGCGTATCGCCGAGATGGTGCGCGAGAAGCGCCTGGAGGGCATCGCCGACATTCGCGACGAATCCAGCCGCGAGGGCATGCGCATCGTTGTGGAGCTGAAGCGCGACGCGCCGGGCGACGTGGTGCTGAACCAGCTCTATCGCTGGAGCGCCCTGCAGAGCTCGTTCGGCGTCAACATGCTGGCGCTGAACCACGGGCGGCCCATACAGATGGGCCTCAGGGCCATGCTGGACGCGTTCCTGGACTTCCGCGAGGAAGTGGTGGTCCGGCGCATCAAGTTCGAACTGGCCAAGGCCCGCGACCGGGGCCATGTGCTGGTCGGCCTGGCCACGGCGGTGGCCAATATCGACGAGGTCATCCACATCATCCGCTCGTCCGCCGATCCGGCCGAGGCGCGCGAACGGCTGCAGGGCAAGCCCTGGCCGGTGGGCGACATGATCGCCCTGGTCGAGCTGATCGCCGACCCGCGCAGCGTCGTCATCGACGGCGACAAGCTGCAGCTGACCGATGAACAGGCCCGCGCCATCCTGGCCCTGACCCTGTCTCGCCTGACCGGCCTGGGCCGTGACGAGATCATGGGCGAGGCGCGCGAACTGGCGGGCGTGATCCAGGGCCACCTGACCCTGCTGTCGGACCGCAAGAACATCATCGCCGTGATCCGCGAGGACCTGCTGGCCGTGAAGGCCGAGTTCGCCGTGCCCCGTCGCACCGTGATCGGCGAGGGCGAAGGCGACATGGAGGACGAGGACCTGATCCCGCGCGAGGAGATGGTCGTCAGCGTCACCCACGGCGGCTACGTCAAGCGCGTGGCCCTGAACGCCTATCGGACCCAGCATCGCGGCGGCAAGGGCCGTTCGGGCGTGTCCATGAAGGACGACGACGCCGTGGTCGGCGTGTTCTCGGCCTCGACCCACACGCCGGTGCTGTTCTTCGCCACCAACGGCAAGGCCTACAAGCTCAAGACCTGGCGTCTGCCCCTGGGCGGGCCGACCTCGCGCGGCAAGGCGTTCGTGAACCTGCTGCCCATCGAGCCGGGCGACTCCATCATGAACGTGCTGCCCCTGCCCGAGGACGAGGCGGACTGGGCCAACTACGACATCATGTTCGCCACCAAGTCCGGCGACGTGCGCCGCAACAAGCTGTCGGACTTCGCGACGGTCAACCGCGCGGGCAAGATCGCCATGAAGCTGGAGGACGGCGACCACATGGTCGGCGTCGCCCTGTGCACGGCCGAGGACGACATCCTGCTGACCACCGCCCTGGGCCGCGCCATCCGCTTCAAGGCCGACGACGTGCGCGTGTTCAAGGGCCGGGACTCCACCGGCGTGCGCGGCGTCCGTCTGCAGGACGAGGACGAGGTCATCTCCATGGCCGTGCTGGGCCGCGTGGACGCCACGCCGGAAGAGCGGGCCGCCTACGTCAAGCACGCCAACGCCATGCGCCGGGCCGCGGGCGACGAGGATGAAGCGACCGTTCCGGACGCCGATGACGAGACGGTGGCCGAGGCCGCGCTGTCGGTCGAGCGCATCGCCGAGCTGGGGGCTGCCGAGCAGTTCATCCTGACGGTCACCGACACCGGCTTCGGCAAGCGGTCCTCGGCCTATGAGTATCGCCGCACCGGTCGGGGCGGGCAGGGGCTGACGGCCCACGGCCTGGGCGGCCGCGCGGGCGCCCGCCTGACCGCCGCCTTCCCGGTGGAGGACAGCGACGAACTGCTGATGGTCACCTCGCGCGGTCAGATGATCCGCACGCGCGTCGATCAGGTCCGCATCGTCGGCCGGTCCAGCCAGGGGGTCACCATCTTCCGCACCGCCGACGGCGAGAAGGTCGTTTCGGTCGAGCGCCTGGCGGAAGTGTCGGGTGATGACGGCGTCGAGGACGGCGACGAGGGCGGCGCCGAGGAATAGAACGGTCGGACACGGCCGTGGCCGGTGGCAAGGATAGGGAGGGGTTCTTGCGCATATTGGTGCTGTTGCTCGCGCTTGCTCTGGCGTCGTGCGGGGTGGGGTCTGTCGATCCGGAACGGGATACGCAGGCCAGAGACGTCTATGAGCACGTGCGCTTGGGCGATTTCGACGCCCTGCGATCATCGATGACCGACGCGGCCAACGCGAACACGACCGATGAACAACTACAGTCGATGCGTGAGTACGCTGCACTGGATACGCCGTCAGAGACTCGCGTCCTGTCCTGGCAGTGGAATACGACGAGCGATCTGTCCGCTTACGAGGTCGTCCATGAGTACGACCATCAGCAGAAGGTTGTTCAGTTCAGCGCCTTGATGGTTCGGCAAGGTGAAGGCCCCTGGCTCGTGGAGCGAGTCCATATCAACCACTTCTCTCCGGCTGAGGCCGCGCTGACAGCCTTCACCCTCCAGGGGAAGACGCCGCTGCACTATGGTGTGCTTGCCCTGGCGGTGCTGGCTCCACTGTTCTGCCTGTTTACGGCGGTCGTTGCGGGGTGGCGGCGGCGTTGGGTCTGGATGATCGTCAGCCTGTTCGGGGTGGGTCAGCTGACCCTGAATTGGGCGACCGGCGCCGCTGAGTTTCATGTCGCGCAGTTCGCGCTTCTCGGTGCGGGTTATGCAAAGGGGCCGGGCGCTCTCGACCCGTGGATCATCCTTGTGGCCCTGCCGATACCCGCCCTTCTGTTCTGGCTGTTTCGAGGGTGGCGACCCAAGAAGCCGAAAGCCGGAAAGGTCAGCGGCGCTGATCATCCGACCGCCGCGACGCCGGACTAGGGTGCAATGCTGACCCTTCTCGTCAACGGGGCGCCGGCCGGGCAGGACGATCTGCTGCATATGGCGCTGGTGAACTACGGCGCTTTCACCTCCATGCAGGCGGAGCAGGGCGCCGACGGCGTGTGGGGCGTGCGGGGGCTGGATCTGCATCTGGCCCGGCTGCGCGAGGGCGGGCTGGAGCTGTTCGGCCAGGCGCCGGACGAGGGCGAGGTGCGCCGCTGGATCGGTCAGGCCTTGCGGGATCAGTCCGGCGCCGCCTCGGTGCGGGTCAGTCTGTTCAGCCGGATGATCAGTGTTCGCAATCCGTCGGCGCGGGGGACGCCCGACGTGATGGTCATGGCCGGGCCGCCCGCCGCGGACCCGACGGAAGCGCTGAAACTCAGGGTCTCGCGCTACGTCCGCGAGATCCCGCACCTGAAGCATGTGGCCACCTTCGGCCTGATCCGCGAGCGGCGCGAGGCCATGGCGGCGGGGGATGACGACGTGCTGTTCGCCGACGACAACGGCCGGGTCACCGAGGGCAGCATCTGGAACATCGGCTTTCTGAAAGGCGACACGGTGGTCTGGCCCCAGGGCCCGATGTTGGCGGGGACGGGGCAGGCCCTGATCCAGCGCGGGCTGGAGGCCGTGGACGTCGCCACCGAGCAGCGCTGGGTCGGCCTGCCCGAGCTGCCGGACTTCGACGCCGCCTTCATCGTCAATGCGGCCATGATCGGGGTTCCGGTCGCGGCCATCGGGGCGGTGCGTTATGCCGAGCGGCCGGACCTGACCATGCTGGTGAAGAACGCCTGGCGATCAAACCCGTGTCAGCCGCTCTAGGTTCGACGGCGCGCGGATGCTAAACCGGGGCGAACGTGGGGGAGATCAGGGCCTTATGCGCATCGGACTGTATCCGGGCACCTTCGATCCGGTGACCAACGGGCACATGGACATCATCGGCCGGGCCGTGAAGCTGGTGGACCGGCTGGTCATCGGCGTGGCCCAGAACGACGACAAGGGCCCGCTGTTCACCACGGCGGAGCGTGTCGAGCTGCTGCGGGCCGAGGTGGCGCCCCTGAACGCCGACATCGTGGTGGAGCCGTTCTCGACCCTGTTGATGCATTTCGCCGAACAGCTGAACGCCAACGTCATCGTGCGGGGCCTGCGCGCCGTCGCGGACTTCGAGTACGAGTTCCAGATGACGGCCATGAACCAGCGCCTGAACGCCGACATCGAGACCGTCTTCCTGATGGCCGATCCGCGTCACCAGGCCATCGCGTCCCGGCTGGTCAAGGAGATCGCCCGGCTGGACGGCGCGATCGAGAGTTTCGTCAGTCCCCGGGTCGCCGAGCGCGTCCGGGCCAAGGTCCAACACGCATGAAGTTTCCGACCAGCCTTCTGGCCGCCGCCGTCCTGGCGACCGCCGTGTCCCCCGCCGTGGCCCAGGAGGCCGAGATCTGGCGCGACATAGCGCCCGAGAACCTGTGGGTCATCGACACCTCCAAGGGCCGCGTGCTGGTGGAGCTGGCGCCGGATATGGCGCCGCACGCGGTCGAGCGGATCCAGACGCTGACGCGGCAGGGATTCTACCAGAACCACGCCTTTCACCGGGTGATCCGGAACTTCATGGCCCAGACCGGCGATCCCACAGGCACCGGCGCGGGCAACAGCGAGCTGCCGGACGTGCCCGGCGAGTTCACCTTCCGCCGCAGCCGCCGCCCCGCCTTCATCGAGACGCCGACGGGCCGTGCGGACCGCGCCGTGTTCGGCCTTTATGGCTCCATGCCCGTGCGCACCCAGCCGGACGCCCAGATGTTCGTGACCGCCGACAACCGGGTGGACGGCATGGGCTATTTCTGTCCCGGCGTGGCGGGCATGGCACGTTCGGCGAGCCCGGACAGCGCCAACAGCCAGTTCTTCCTGATGACCGCCTACCGCGCCAACCTCAACGGCGACTACACGCCGTTCGGCCGGGTGCTGGAGGGGCTGGACGTGGTCGAGTCGCTGAAGGCCGGATCCGATGCAGAGGACGGCGTGGTCACCAATCCGGACAGGATGCTGAACGCGCGTCTGGCCGCCGACATGCCCGAGGGCGAACGGCCCAGGGCCCAGGTGCTGGACGCCCGCTCGCCTCGCATGGCGGAGATCGTTCAGGCCGCCGTGACCGAGCGCGGCGACCGCCTCACCGTCTGCGACGTGGTCCCGCCCGTCCGCATCGAAGGTTGATCCAGAGGAGAGGCCCCATGCGCCTGTCGATCATCGCCGCCGCCGTCCTGTTCGCGGCCACGCCCGTCATGGCCCAGGACGCGACGCCCGCCCCGGCCGCCGCCGCTTCGCCGCCGGAGTCCGACTGGCGTACGGTGCGCCGGAGAACCTGCTGGTCATCGACACCAATCGGGGCCGCATCCTGGTGGAGATGTCGCCCCTGGCCGCGCCGGGGCATGTGGAGCGCATGCGTCTGCTGGCCCGCAACGGCTTCTATGACGGTCTGGTCTGGCACCGGGTGATCGACTGGTTCATGGCCCAGACCGGCGACCCGCTGGGCACCGGGGAGGGGCAGAGCGCTTATCCGGACCTGACCGCCGAGCTGACCTTCCGCCGGGGCGCGGACATGCCGTTCACGCCGGTGGCCGACCCCATGGGTGCGCCGGTGGGCTTCGTGGGCTCGCTGCCGATCCAGACCCAGCCTCAAGAGCTGATGGCCCGCACCGCCGACGGCATGGTGCACGCCTGGGGGGTCTATTGCCCCGGGGTGGCGGGCATGGCGCGGGGCGAGGCGCAGGACAGCGCCAACAGCCAGTTCTTCCTGATGCGGCAGGCCTATCCGTCGCTGGACAAGCGCTACACCGCCTGGGGCCGGGTGATCTCGGGGCTGGACGTGGTGCGGGCGATCAAGACGGGCGAGGAGCCGTCCGGGACGGTGGCGACGCCCCAGGACGTCATGACTTCGGTGCGCGTGGCCGCCGACATCCCCGCCGCCCAGCGGCCGGTGGCGCGGGTGCTGAACACGGCGTCCCCGGCCTCGGGGACATGATCGAACGGACGCGGGCGGCGCGTGGGGCGGACTTCTCCATCTGCGACCTGGAGCCGCCGGTGGATGTGATCGAGCCCGCGGCCTAGACCGATCCGTCTCTAGCGTCGGCGACGACGGCGGCCGCCGGTGCGGCGGCCTTCGCGCATGGCGGTGAGCAGCAGGCCCTCGCGCAGGCCCCGGTCGGCGACGCGGACGCGGGCGCAGGGCCAGGCCCGCTGGACGGCCTCAAGGATTGCGGCCCCCGCCAGCACCAGATCCGCGCGCTCTGCGCCGATGCAGGCCTCGGTCGCGCGCCCTGCCGGCGTCAGGCTTCTCAAGCGGTCCGCGGCGCGGGTGCAGTCGTCGCGGGTCATCCACAGGCCGTCGACCCGGTTTCGGTCATAGCGGGTCAGGTTCAGGTGCACGCCCGCCAGGCTGGTGATGGCGCCAGAGGTGCCCACCAGATGGGCGTGGCCGTCGTCGAAGACGGGCCGGAGCGACCGGGCGCCGTCATGGGCGTCAAGACGCGCCTTCATGTCGTCGACCATGGCTTCATACCACTCGGGCGTCGGCGGATCGGGCTCGGGATGGCGCTCGGCCAGGGTGACGACGCCCAGCGGGGCGGACATCCAGCTGACGGTCTCGAAGCGGGCCTGGCCGTTGTCGCCGACGCGACGAAGCCAGGACACCTCGGTCGAGCCGCCGCCCACGTCCACCACCACAATGGCGCGCGCCGCGGAGTCGAACAGGTTGAGGCAGCCCTGGACCGACAGGTTCGCCTCTTCTTCGGGCGGGATGATGCGCAGGGTCAGACCGGTGCCCTTGCCGACGCGGTCCAGGAACTCGGCCCCGTTGTCGGCCGAGCGACAGGCCTGGGTGGCCACGGCGCGGACCCGGTCGCCTTGATTTCACGGCGGGCGATGCGTTCGGCGCAGATGTTGAGGGCGTCATAGGCCCGATCCATGGCGCCCGGGTCGAGCCGGCCGGTGCGGGTCAGACCTTCGCCCAGACGGACGATGCGGGAGAAGGAATCCACCACGCGGAAGCCGTCACGCGAGGGACGCGCGATCAGCAGTCGGCAATTGTTGGTCCCCAGATCGAGCGCAGCGTACAGCGGCGCCTCGCGACCTGAAGGGGACCGGGCGCCGCGCTTGCCGCGCGCGCCGTCCGCCTCTGGCATGGCCAACCTTTCGTGGGCGCGTGACGGCGCCCGTTCAACGCAAGGTTAGGCGCATCCGGGCGGGCTCGCCAAGCGCTTCCTGTCACAAAGATGAACAAGGCGGCTGGCATCCCGCTCAGGTGCGGGGGCGTATTCTCTGAGGCATGTCCATTGAACGCACAGCCCGTTTCGGCCTCGGCCAGATCGTTCGCCACCGCGAACAGCCCCTCGAGGGCGTGATCGTGGACGTGGACGCGGTCTGCGCCGTGCCCTTTGACGACATCCGTGCGGATCAGCCGTTCTATCAGGTCTTCGCCTATGGCGATGACGGCGGTTTCATCGCCTATGTGCCCGAGGACGCCCTGATGGCGAATCGGGAGCTGAAGCCGCTGAGCGCCGCCGAACAGGCCCAGTGGTTCACCACGGATCGCCACGGCCGACACGCGCCGCGTTCGCAACCGATCCACTGACGCACGTATTCCTTCATGACCAAGGACGGACTAGATTCGTCCTGATCATGAGGAGGCCGCATGTCTGATTTCACCCACGTCCATGAAACCCCGCCCGAAGGCGCGGCCGAGGACTGGACCATTCCCCAGGCATGGGAGTCCTACACCGACGTCGAGCATCAGACCTGGGTGACGCTGTACGAGCGGCAGATGAAGATCCTGCCCGGACGGGCGGCGGACGTGTTCCTGAAGGGGCTGGAGGCTCTGGACCTGCACGGCTCGGGCATTCCCGATTTCCGCGAGATGAACCAGAAGCTTGAGGCCCTGACCGGCTGGACGGTGGTGTGCGTGCCGGGACTGGTGCCGGACGAGGTGTTCTTTGACCACCTGGCCAACCGCCGCTTTCCGTCGGGCCAGTTCATCCGCAAGCCGGATCAACTGGATTATCTGCAGGAGCCGGACATCTTCCACGATGTGTTCGGCCATGTGCCGATGCTGACGGACCCGACCTTCGCCGATTACATGGAAGCCTACGGCAAGGGCGGCCAGCGCGCGGCCAGCCTGGGCATGCTGCCCAATCTGGCGCGGCTGTACTGGTACACGGTGGAATTCGGCCTGATGGAGACGCCCGAGGGGCTGCGCATCTACGGCGCCGGCATCGTGTCCTCGTCCACCGAGAGCAAATTCAGCCTCGAGGATCCGTCGCCGAACCGGCTGGGCTTTGATCTGGAGCGGGTGATGCGGACCCTGTACCGCATCGACGACTTCCAGCAGGTCTATTTCGTCATTCCGTCCATCGAGCAGCTGCGCGAGGTGACGCTGCAGGACTTCGGTCCGGTGTACGAGAACCTGAAGGGGGCCGAGGACCTGCCCATCGACGCGATCCTGCCGTCGGACAAGGTGTTCACGCGGGGCACGCAGGCTTATGCCGCCAGGGGCGGACGGTTCGCCAAGGCGGGCTAGGCCGCGCCGACCGCGGCTGAGGCGCGTTCCAGCAGGGACGCCGGGCTTTCGCCGGGCTGAAGTTCGGCGGACCCCACCTCGAACTCCACCACGAAGGGCGGGCGTTCCGGCCCGGCGTCGAAGGCGGTGCAGCCGATGACGGCGGCGATGCGTTCGGCGGTCAGGCGGGCCGCCGCGCCGCGGGTGGCGGGCAGGGCCAGGGCGAAGACCTCGGGGGCCAGGCGCGCGGCGGTGTCCTCGGCCCGGACGAGACGCGAGACCATGGCTCCGATCTGGGGCATGGCGCGGTCCAGCCAGCCGCCTTCGCGGGCCAGGGCGACCTCGCGGCCATAGACCACGCGCAGCACGCAAACCGACAGGGGACGGCCCCGCTCGCGGGCGCCTCGGCGACGCGCGCCAGGTGGGCGGCGAACAATTCGCGGGTGAACAGGCCGGTGTCGGCGTCCATCAGACCCGAGCCGCGCGCGGCCTCCAGCGCCTTGCGGATGGACTTCTGGCGGCGATAGTCCCGCGCCAGGGCCAGGATGCGTGCGGCGGTCTCGTCCTCGGGGGTGTCGGGGGACGCCACGTCGGCGAAGCCGCGATTGTAGAGCTCCGACAGGTTGAGGTCGGCGACGTGGCGCAGATAGAGCACCAGCGGAATGTGGAACAGGCGCGTGTTGCGCTTCATGCCCGCAGCGATGGACAGGGCGGGCGCATGGTCCTCGCCCCCCCACAGGACCGCCGCGTCAAAGGCGCTTTCGTGCAGGTAGTCGAAGGCGGTGTAGGGCGTAGGCGCCGCTACAGCCTCGGCGCCGCCGGCCGACAGGGCGTTGGACAGGGCCAGAAAGCGGCGATCCGCCACCCCCGCCGCCAGGACGCGCAGGGGTTTTTCGGACGGATCCGGGGCCTCCAGCGTCGCGCCCCCGGCCGCGAAGGTGGCCTGCCGCAGGGCGAACTCCTCCTCGGCCACGGCGCCGCGCACCAGCTGCTCGAGCCGCAGGGCCAGCTGGGCCGGGTGAGGGGGGCCGGTCATCACCAGATCGGCGCCGGGCGCGTCCCGGCCCGGTTTCGACAGGGCCAGAACCGGCAGGATGCGGGGCAGGGCGCGCGCCTTGAGGACGGCGGCGGCTTCCGGCGCCGCATCCGCGATCAGGGCCGCTTCGAAGGCCAGATCCTCCATGGCGGCCGCGCCGCCGTCCAGCGTGCGGGCCGTCAGGGTGCGCCAGCCGAGGGCGTCCAGCCCGGCGCACAGCGGCCCGGCCAGATCGTCGTCGGCCGCCACGACCAGTACGCGCGGATCGGGTCCCAAACTCAGAATCTCCGTCTCGCGCACCGGATCGGCCGCGTCCCCCCTGAATTGCCGGGACCATAGCGAGCCGGTCCCCTGCCATGCAACGGCCCCGGGATTGGACATCGGAGCGCAAGGGACTTATCCACCGCCGCGATCTGGGCTAAACCCAGTTAACCGTGACGCGGGGGAGCACGTTTGACCCAATCGACGGACTTCACCTCGCTGGCCTTCTGGGGTCGGCTGGCGGGGCGCGCCTTCAAGCGCAGCTGGGGCCGCGACGTCATGCTCTACACGGGCGGCGTCTCGTTCTTCGCGCTTCTGGCCGTGTTTCCGGCCATCGCCATCCTGATCGGCTTCTACAAGATCGTTCTGTCCAGCGGCCAGGCGACCGAACAGGCCGCCGCCCTGACCGAGATGCTGCCGGCTGCGGCCCGGGGCATCTTCATCGGCGAGGTGGAGCGCATGACGGGGCTGTCGGCCCGGTCCATCTCGACCCAGAGCGCCATCGCCCTGGTCATCGGCGCCTACGCCGCGCACCGGGGGTTCAAGGCCTTGCTGGCCGGGCTGAACCTGATTCACGACGAGCCGGACCCCCACGGCTTCTTCCGCTTCAACCTGCTGGCCCTGGTGGTGGCGATCCTCGCCTTCACCCTGTTCACCGTGGTGTCGGGCGCGGTGGTGACCTCGCGCATCCTGAGCCATGCGTCGGAGACGGGAAGTTCGCTGTGGCTGGACGGGGTCTGGTCCACGGCCGGGTTGTTCATCGGCCTGACCTGTCTGTACCGCTACGCCATGGTGCACTCGAGCCGGGTCGCGTGGCGCGCGGCCATCGCGGGCGGGCTGGTGGCCACGGTTCTGTCGGCCACCGTGTCCTGGCTGTGCGTGGTCTATGTGGAGCAGATCGTGGAGCTGGGCGCGACCTACGGCTCGGTGGGTGCGGTGGTGGTGCTGCTGATCTGGCTGTCCTGGAACGTCAACGCCATCTTCTACGGCGGCGGCTTCGTCACCGAGATGGAGATCGTGCTGCGCCGTCAGGACGAGCCCCCGACCGAGGACGCGCCCGAGGTGGACACCGATTCCCGAATCGTCAGCCTTCAGAGTCGGCGGCGCGCTCAACCGTAATCGCCAGCCAGCCGGCTTCCTCGCGCACCTCGATCATCCGCCCGCCCAGCTCCTGCATCAGGTGCGGGACGTCGATCCGCGCCATGGGGTCGGTGGCCAGCAGGACCAGCCGCGCGCCCGGCGCCGCGATCTCCAGCGCCTTGCGCAGCCGCAGGCTCGGCACGGGACAGCGATGGCCGCGCGCGTCGACGATGATGGGGACAGGACTGACCACGGGCTCTCCGCAGGGGACGAATCCGGTCAGGGTGTGACGCATGGTGCGTCTTTCGTCCAGTTTGCCGGCGGTTCTGATCGCCCTCTGCGCCCTGGCCGCGCCCGGTCAGGCCCAGACGCCGCGCGTTTCGCCGGACTATCACGCCCGGGTCTGGGTGGCCGGGTTCGAAACCCCCGTGGAGATTCGCCAGTCGGGCCTGCGTCGGCGCATCGAGGTGGCCCAGGGCGGCCTCGTCCAGACCTATATCGCCGACCGGGTGCGGGGATCGCTGACGGTGATGACGGCGGGCGGGCAGGGCCGGGTGGCCTTTGTCTTCCCCCTGCCGCGCGAGGAGCAGATGTCGCCCCTGCCGCTGGATCTGCTGGTGATCGAGCGCGGCGCGGCGCGCCTGACCCGCGTCGGGGCGTCGAACATCGCCGGGCGCTCGTGCCAGCGGTTCCGCTATTCCGGCTATATGGGACGGGCGGGGTCGGTTTGCGCCACGCGGGAAGGCATCGTGCTGGAACTGCACCCGGACGGGCGCCGACGGCCGCTGTACCAGGTGCTGAGCCTGACCCCGGCGCGTCAGGCGGCCAGCTGGTTCGCGCCGACGCCGGACTATCAGCTGGCGGTGCTGCCGGGGATCGGGGGCACGGTGGGGACGCCGGCTGCGCCGGCTACGCCAGCATCTCCGCCATCATCCTGAGCGCGGTGCGGACGGATTCCAGCCGCACGCTGTCGCGGCCGATGTCGCCGAAGCGTTCCTCGCGGTGGATCAGACGTCCGTCCTGATGGGCCACGGCGAAATGGACCAGACCCACGGGCTTTTCCACCGTGCCGCCGGTGGGTCCGGCGATGCCGGTGACCGAGGCCGCCAGTCCGGCGCCCGACGTCTCCAGCGCCCCTTTCGCCATGGCTTCGGCCACCGAGCGGGACACCGCGCCGTGCAGATCGATCAGCTCGGGGTCCACCCCCAGCATCTGGGCCTTGGCGGCGTTGGAATAGGTGACGAAGCCGCGGTCCACCGCCTTGGCCGAGCCGGACACGGTGGTCAGGGCCGCCACCAGCAGACCGGCGGTGCAGCTTTCGGCCGTGGCCAGCATGATCCCGGCGTCGGAGGCGCGGTCGGTGATGGTCTTGGCCAGGGGTTCGATGTCGGCGGGAAACATGGCGTTCTCATCAGCTGTCGAGTCGCGGTAACGTCGAAGAGAACGCCCCGTTTCATCCGGGCGCGCAAGCCGGGGGCGTAATGACCGACAACACCACCGAGGCCGAGCCCGTTCGTCCGCGCCTGCGCGACCTGAACGATCCGCTGACTCCGGCCCTGTTCGCCCTGGCGGTGTTCGTCAGCGCGGCGCTGGTGTTCGTGGTCCAGCCCATGGTGACCAAGCTGGTGCTGCCCTCGCTGG
Source organism: Brevundimonas abyssalis TAR-001 (assembly GCF_000466985.1). Classification (GTDB taxonomy): domain Bacteria; phylum Pseudomonadota; class Alphaproteobacteria; order Caulobacterales; family Caulobacteraceae; genus Brevundimonas; species Brevundimonas abyssalis. The sequence goes on along the minus strand of NZ_BATC01000015.1, from coordinate 20,253 downwards.
GCGGCTCGCCGGCGGTGTGGAACACGGCCATGGTGTTCTTCCAGGGGGCGCTGCTGGCGGGCTACGCCTACGCCCATGTGCTGCAGCGCATCCGGTCGATCCGGGGGCAGGTGATCACCCATCTGGTGCTGCTGGTCATCGCGGCGCTGTTCCTGCCGCTGAGGATCAACGGGCTGCTGGGGGACCCGGACCCGTCGGCGCCCATCACCTGGCTGTTGCTGACCCTGGCGGTGTCCATCGGCGCGCCGTTCGCGGTGCTGTCGGCCACCGCGCCCTTGATGCAGGCCTGGTACGCGCGGGTGCGGGCCCACGAGCCGGACGGCAAGAACCCCTATGTGTTGTACGCCGCCAGCAATCTGGGCAGCTTCCTGGCCCTGTTGTCCTATCCGGTGGTGATCGAGCCGATCCTGACCCTGACGGGTCAGCGGATCAGCTGGAGCGTGGGGTATGGCCTGTTCACGGCGCTGGTGCTGGGGCTGGCGTTCGTGGTCTGGCGACGCCGGACCCAGGCCGCGCCGCCCGAGCCGCTGGCGCCGACCGCGCCGATCCCGTGGCGGACCAAGGGGCTGTGGGTGCTGCTGGCGGCCGCGCCGTCCAGCCTGATGCTGGGCGTCACCGCGCACCTGTCCACAGACGTGGCCTCGGCGCCGTTCCTGTGGGTCATCCCGCTGGCGCTGTACCTGCTGACCTTCATCATCGCCTTCCAGGCGCGGCCATGGATTCCCCTGCCGGTGACCTTCCTGGTGCAGGCGGCGCTGGTGGCCTCGCTGATCGGCATGCTGCCGTTCCAGAGCGGCGAGTGGGCCTTCATGTTCCTGGTCCACATCGCGGCGTTCTTCTTCACCGCCCTGATGTGCCACCAGCTGCTGGCGGCGCGGCGGCCGCCGCCGGACCGGCTGACCGAGTTCTATCTGCTGCTGTCGCTGGGCGGGGTGCTGGGCGGGATCTTCAGCGCCCTGATCGCGCCGGTGGTGTTCGAGGTGGTGCGGGAATATCCGCTGGTGCTGATCCTGACGGCCCTGTTCCGGCCGTGGGGGCGGGGACGGATCACCATCCGGAGTGGGTCTGGCTGGCCGCGGTGGTTCCGCTGACCCTCGCGCCGCCCGCCATCTATCTGGCGCTGAGGCTGAATCCGGAACTGCTGGCGGCGGTGGGATGGGATTCGGCCATGGCCGTGTCCCGGTTCGCCTTCCTGCTGGCGGCCATCAGCGCGTTCATGATCCGCGACCGGGCGCCGTTGTTCGCCGCCGCCCTGGTGATGATCAGCCTGTCGGCGCACCATGTGGCGGGCCGTTACGACTGGCAGCATTCGGAGCGCAGCTTCTTCGGCGTCATGCGGGTGGCCGAGTTCAATGATCCGGGCATGGGCGGGCCGGTGCGCATGCTGATGCACGGCACCACCCTGCACGGGGCCCAGGCGACCGATCCGGTGGAGGCGTGTCTGCCTTCACTCTACTACGCCCCGTCCACGCCGATCGGGCAGGTGACGGACGCGCTGCAGATCGCCCGCCCGGCTGTGTCCATCGGGGTGGTGGGTCTGGGGACGGGGGCCATGGCCGCCTATCGCCGCCCGGCGGACGATCTGACCTTCTTCGAGATCGATCCCATGGTGGACCGCATCGCCCGCGATCCGACGTGGTTCACCTATATCAGCGACTGCGCCCAGGGGCCGGTTGAGACGGTGCTGGGCGACGCGCGTCTGACCCTGGCCTATCAGCCGGACGACCGGTTCGACCTGCTGCTGATCGACGCCTTCTCTTCGGACTCGATCCCGACGCATCTGCTGACCCGCGAGGCCATCGCCGACTATCTGCGGGTGGTGAAGGACGACGGGGTGGTGGTCCTGCACCTGTCCAACCGGCATCTGGAGCTGGCCATGCCGACGGTCAACGCCGCGCGGCTGGCGGGCGCCCACGACCGGCACCAGATCTATGTGGAGCGCGAGGGCCTGCCGGTCATGGCGGAGGCGTCGACCGAGGCCCTGATCCTGTCACCGACCGAAGAGGGCCTGGCCCTGTTCGCCGACGATCCGCGCTGGAAGACCATCGCGCCCAACGACGTGCGGGCCTGGACCGACGACTATGTGAACGTGGTCGGCGCCCTGACGCGGCAGATCAGGTTCGAGCGGGGAGGGTGATCGAGACCACCGCCTGGGCGGCCAGGCCTTCCTGACGCCCGGTGAAGCCCAGGCCCTCGCTGGTGGTGGCCTTGACGCTGACCGCGTCCAGCGGGACGTCCAGCAGCGCCGCGAGCCGCTCGCGCATGGCCAGCCGGTGCGGCTTGATCTTCGGCTGTTCGCAGATCAGCGTCACGTCCACATTGACGATGCGGCCGCCGCGCGCGCGCATGCGCTCAAGGGCGTGGATCAGGAACTGGTCGGAGGCCGCGCCCTTCCATCGGGGGTCGCTGGGCGGGAAGTGATCGCCGATGTCGCCGTCGCCCATGGCGCCGAGGATGGCGTCGGTCAGGGCGTGCAGCCCCGCGTCGGCGTCTGAATGGCCGACCAGCGCATGATCATGGGGAATGGCCACGCCGCACAGCCAGGCGGTGTCGCCGGGGCCCCAGCGGTGCACGTCGTAACCCTGTCCGATGCGGGTCTCGCGCGCGATCATCTGTTCAGCCAGGGCGAAATCCTCCGGATAGGTCAGCTTCATCAGGCGCGGGTCGCCGGGGACCAGGCGCACGGTTCCGCCCGCACGCTCCACCACCGCCGCGTCGTCGGTGGGGCTCTCGCCGGCCGGCCAGACGGCCCAGGCGTCGCGGAAGGTCTTCAGGCGCGCCGCCTGCGGCGTCTGGGCCCGCCACAGGCCCTCGCGCGGCTCGGTCGCGGCCACGAGGCCGTCGGCGCCCTCGCGTTTCAGGGTGTCGGGGACGGGCAGGGCCAGCAGGGCGGCGTCGGCGCCGTCCAGCGCGTCCAGCAGGCGGGCGACGTGATCCGCCGTCAGGAAGGGCCGCGCCGCGTCGTGGATCAGCACGGGCGTATCGTCCCTCGCGGACAGGGCGGCCAGTCCCGCCTGTACGGACTCCGCCCGCGTGGCGCCGCCGGCCACGGCGCGCCAGCCGGACAGGCCGGTCAGGGCCTCGGCGGCCTGATCCTCGGCGCCGCCCGGCACAACCACCACGACCTCATCGGCGCCCGCATCCAGAAGCGCGCCCACCGACCACGCCAGCAACGGCCGTCCGCCCAGAGCGCGCCATTGCTTGGGGCCGCCCGCGCGCGAGCCGGAGCCCGCCGCCACCACGATCGCTGAGAAACTCATGACGGCCTTCTAGCCCAAATGCGGGTCGGAACAATCGATCACGTCGTTCGCTTTCTGTGATGAAAGAGGGAGTCCGCCATGATCCGTCCGTTCGTCGTCGTCGCGTCCGCCGCCGCCTTGCTGGTGGCCGCCTGCGCCAGCCTGTCGCCCTATGGGCCGCAGATGGGCGGCTCGGGCCAGGGCTATTCGGAGCAGCGCATCGAAAGCGACCGCTGGCGCGTCACCTATCGCGGCGTCGGCGATCCCGGTCCGGTCGCGGACTACGCCCTGCTGCGCGCGGCCGAACTGACGCTTCAGAACGGCGACGAGTGGTTCGAGGTGACCCAGCGATGGATCGACGGGCGCCCCAGCCAGGGCGGCGTCCGGCCCAGCGTCTCCATCGGCGCCGGATCGGGCAGCTACGGCGGCTATCGCACCTCGGGCGTCGGCGTCGGCCTTGGCCTGAACATCTCGGGCGACCAGCCGACCTCGACGGTGATGGAGATTCGCACCGGCGACGGCCCCCGCCCGGACCGTCCCGAGGTCTATGACGCCCGCAGCGTGCGGGACTCGCTGGGCGCGCGCTACTAGACCCTACCCCGCGTCAGGTTGCGGTATTCCACCAGGCGCTCCTTGTCGCGGCGGACCTGGTCGGCCACGGCGTTGTCCACGTCCAGCGAGGCGTAGCGGACCCAGCCTTCGATGCCGAGCTTGTCCTGAATGGCGCCCACCGGGGTTTGCCACAGGAAGTAGGACATCCACGACACCCCGGCGCCCAGCACGATGGCGAGGCCCTGCAGGATGCGGAATTCCATCTCGTTCACGCCGGGCACGGGCTCCAGCACGGCCAGCCAGAGCCACAGCAGGAACACCAGCGGCGTCATGAAGCGGCTGAACCAGCGCATCCAGTAGCGCTCGCGCCGCACCCGCCACAGCTCCATCTGGACGAACTTCTCCAGATATTCCATGCGCGCGCCCAGCCACATGGTCAGGCGGGTCAGGTACATGGCGCGCTGGCCCCAGCCCTTGCCGTCGGTCTGGAACTGGGTCTCGGCCTGGTCCGCCACGGCGCGGGCGTTGGTGAACAGGTTCTGCAGCTCGCGCGTCCGCTGCACGATCTCTCGCGACAGTTCGTAGGAGTCGTTCTCCAGCCGGAAGCGGTACTGGGTGAACAGGATGGCGTTCAGGCCCCAGTACAGGGCCACGGTCAGCACCATGGCGATGGCCGCCATGGCGACCCCGGCGGTGGTCGTCCCGGTCCAGTCGGTGAACCAGGTCGGGCCCAGCGTGGCCAGCAGGGTGAAGGCGATCAGGGCCAGGGCCTGATTCATGCGTTTGATGGCCACATGGGTGCACAGGCGCCGGAACACCGAGCGCCCGTAGCGGTGGATGCGGCCGCGCATGTCGGACTCGACCGGAAAACGTTCCTGGATCTGGCGATGGAACAGGACGTGGAAACGGTCCGGCTTTCCGTCGCTCTCCCAGAAGGGAAAGATGTCGAGGGGCTGGTTGAAATACTCGTCGATGTGATCCGAGATGTGCTGGATCGCCTCGGGATCGTTGGAGAAATACTCGCTTTCCTGAATCGGCCGGTCGATGCCGTCGCGCGAGCGGGTGTGGCGGGCGTCGGGGTCGCGAACGGGAGCGGGCGCGTCGCGGTCAGGCCGGTCGGCCGCCCCCGGCGGGGGCGGGGTCGCCACGGCGCCCATCACCGGCGCAGGCTGATGCAGGGGATGGGCCATGGGCTCCACGGTCGGCTCCGGCACAGGCGGCGCCACCGTCGGCTCATGCGAATCCTGTTGCGACATGCCTGTTCCCCAAACCTTGTTCCGCAAGGGTTCTACGATGAAAGTCGGGGCCGAGCCATCCAGCTTCGCCTTGGGCGCGAACCAAGCTTAACCCTATCGGCGAACCGCCCGGGGGCAAATGAACTTTGAGAAAGTTCAGAACGGCCAGCGGGCCATGGCGGCGGCGAAGGCCAGCAAGGGCAGGAGCAGGAGCGCTTCGATCCCCAGCCAGCGGCGGACCCTGGCCACATCGGCGGGTTCCGGCTGGAAGGCGGGATCAGCCTTGCGGGCGCGGCGCCAGGCGATGAACCGGAGCGTGGGAATGATCGAGGCGGCTGCGATCAGGCCGAACACGGCGAGCTTGGCCCAGAAGAAGGGGTTGGCCTCATAGAACATCCAGCCCTTGCCGCCCCAGATGACGCGGGAGACGCCGACGATCAGCACCAGGGCGGCCGCGCCGCCGACGCCGGCGTCCAGATGCCCGAGCCGGTCCACATCAAGGGGCGCCGCGCGCAGCAGGACCCGTTCGCCCATGATCATGGCCACGAGGCCGAAGACCAGGATGTGGTGCAGGATGGCGAGGGTCAGGTCCAGCATGGGAAAGCGCCTTCACGGGCGAGTCGGAAACAGCGTAGGTTGGCATCATGACACGATTTCTGTTGGTGGCGGCGGGCGGCGCGGCGGGGGCCATGGCGCGCTACGCCCTTGGGCTGGCGGCGGCGCGGCTGGCGCCGGGCGTGGCCTGGCCTCTGGGGACCTTCACGACCAATGTGGTGGGCGGGCTGCTGATGGGGCTGCTGGCGGGATGCTGGCGCTGAAAGCCGGGTCGGGCGTGGATCACGAGCGCCTGCGCCTGCTGCTGGGGGTGGGGCTGCTGGGCGGCTTCACCACCTTCTCCGCCTTCTCGCTGGAGACCGCCCTGATGATCGAGCGGCGGCAGCTGGGGCTGGCGGCGGGCTATGTGGGCCTGTCGGTGGTGCTGTCGGTGGCGGCCCTGTTCGCGGGGCTGATGATCGCCCGGCGCCTCTGGTAGCCAGGATGGCGCCGCGCGCGTGACGGCCTATAAGGCGGCCATGAGCCGTGAAGTGAAAACCCTGTATGTGGCCGAGGCCGAGGACGGCATCCGTCTGGACCGCTGGTTCCGGCGGCGCTGGCCGCACCTGTCCCATGTGCAGGTGCAGAAGATGGCCCGGTCGGGCCAGATCCGCGTGGACGGATCGCGCGCCAAGCCGGAGGACCGGCTGACCGCGGGCGCCGCCGTTCGGGTGCCGCCGATCCCCGATCCGGTGGAGAAGACCCCGGGCGAGCGGCCGACCCTGAGCGACCGGGACGTGGCCTATGCCCGCTCGCTGGTGCTGTTCGAGGACGACATGGTGATCGCCCTGAACAAGCCCGCCGGGCTGGCGGTGCAGGGCGGGACCAAGACCACCAAGCACGTGGACCGGCTGCTGTCGGCCTGGGGCGAGGGGCTGGAGCGGCCGCGTCTGGTGCACCGGCTGGACCGGGACACCTCGGGCGTCCTGCTGCTCGGCAAGGGGCCGGAGGCGGCCAAGCGGCTGGCGGGGGCCTTCGCCCGGCGTCAGGCCAAGAAGACCTACTGGGCCATTGTCATGGGCGCGCCAAGCCGGGGGCCGGGCAGATCGATCTGGCGCTGAAGAAGTCGGGCATCAACGATTTCGAGATCATGCGGCCCGCCGATCCGAAGGAGCACGGCGCAGAGCCGGCGGAGACCGCCTTCGCCACCATCAGCCGGGCGGCGCACCGGGCCAGCTGGATGGCGCTGCGGCCGTTCACGGGACGGACCCACCAGCTGCGGGCGCACATGAAGGCGATGGGGCATCCCATCCTCGGCGATCCCAAATACGGGGACGAGGCGTCGAACGAACTGTCGGGTCCGCTGAAGCTGCAGCTGCATGCGCGGCGGATCGAGCTGGACCACCCCGGCGGCGGCAAGCTGATCGTTGAGGCCCCCTTGAGTCCCGAGATGAAGGCCGGCTTCGCCCATTTCGGCTTCTCCGAGGATGAGGCGGAGCAGGATCCCTTCGCCGGGGTCAAGCGCATCCGATGACGCCGGATCAGGCCATGCGGGCGCAGCAGGCCGCGGCCCTGCTCAACCAGCGGCGTTTCGCCGAGGCCCTGGATCTGCTCGCGCCGCTGGCCTCGACGCTGCCGGGCGAGGCGGACATCCGTCACCTGTTGGGCGCGGCGCTGGCGGGGACGGGGGACGCGGCAGGAGCGGAACGGGCGCTGCGCGCCGCCCTGACAATCAATGCCGCCCATGTGCACGCCGCGGTCGATCTGGCCCGGCTGCTGGCGGCCCAGGAGCGGCATGAGGACCTGCTGGCCGCCACCGAGGCTGCGGCGGCGGTGGAGCGCCCCCGTCTGGCCTTGCTGGATTTGCGGGCCCAGGCTCTGCAGGCGCTGGACCGGGCGGCGGAGGCCCTGGCGGTGCGCGAGCGGCAGGTGGGGCTGGCGCCGGACAATCCGGTGGTCCACCACAATCTGGCGGCGCTGCTGGGGGACATGGGTCATGCGGACCGGGCCGAGGCGGCGGCGCGCACAGCCTTCGCCAAAGGCGGCGACGCGCCCGAGACCTGGCTGGCCCTGGCCCGCGCCCTGCAGAAACAGGCTCGCTACGACGAGGCGGACGCGGCCTTCGCCGAGGTGCTGACGCGGCGCCCGCTGGCCCTGGACGCCCTGCGGGATCAGGCCCAGCTGGTGTGGATGCGGACGGGGGATGCGGCGGCGGCGTGCGCGCGCATCGACCGGATGATTGTCGAACACCCGGACGTCAGTCCGCTGCGGGCGCTCAAGGCCAAGGTGCTGACCTATGCGGGCGATCCGCGCGGGGCCTATGAGGCCATGACGGCCGGGCCGCTGAGCGATGCGGCGGGCCATCTGGCGGCGTCGCGGGCGGCGGTGGCCTTTGATGCGGACAAGGCCCTTGAGCATGCACGGACCGCCGTGGGCATGGCGCCGGAGCAGGAGGACGCCCGGCGCGGACTGGTGGAGGCCCTGCTGGCCGTGGGGGCGGCGGAGGAAGCGGCGTCGATGGTGGAGGCCATGTTGCGCGACCGGCCGCTGGATCAGTACCTGCTGGCCTTTCAGGCGACCCTTTGGCGGCTGCTGGACGATCCGCGCCTGTCCGAGTTGTGCGACTATGAGGCGGTGGTGCGGGGCTGGCGCATCGACACGCCGGACGGCTGGCCGGATCTGGACAGCTATCTGGCCGAGCTGGCCGAAACGCTTCGGGGCCTGCATCGGCTGAAGACCCACCCGCTGGACCAGTCGCTGAGACACGGCACCCAGACCAGCATGGACCTGCTGGTCAGCGAGGAGCCGACGGTGCGGGCCTTCTTCAAGGCCATCGACGGCCCCATCCGGCGGCACATGGCGCTGCTGGGGCAGGGGGACGATCCCCTGCGCCGCCGCAACACCGGCGCCTATCGCATCAAGGGAGCCTGGTCGATCCAGCTGCAGCCCGACGGGTTTCATGCGGACCATCTGCATCCTGACGGCTGGCTGTCGTCGGCCTGCTATATCGCCCTGCCGGACGCGGTCGAGGGGGCGGGGCGCGAGGGCTGGATCCAGTTCGGGCGGCCCGGCATTCCCACGGCGCCGTCGCTGGAGGCGCAGCATTTCATCAAGCCGGAGCCGGGGCTGCTGGCGCTGTTCCCGTCCTACATGTGGCATGGGACCGTGCCGTTCTCGGGGGACCAGACCCGGCTGACCATCGCCTTCGACGTGGTCCCCGCATGAGGCCCGCAGCCGATGCGCCGCTGGCGGTGTTCGACATCGACGGGACCCTGGTGGACAGCCGGGCGGCGATCCTTGAGGCGGCGGTGACGGCGGCGCGGACCGTGGGGCTGGCCGAGCCGGGCTATGAGGCGGTGCGCCAGATCGTGGGGCTGTCGCTGCACGAGGCGCTGCGCCAGCTGGCGCCTGAGCTGACCGACGCCGAGCTGGCCGAGTTCGTGGCGGCCTATCAGGGCGCGTTCCGGAGCATGCATGAGCGGCCGGGGTTCGAGGAGCCGCTGTATGCCGGGGCCATGGACCTGCTGGACCGGCTGAGCCGGGACGGGTGGCGGCTGTCGCTGGCCACGGGCCAGTCGCGGCGGGGGGTGGAGCGGAACCTGGCGCGAGCGGGCTGGGCGGACCTGTTCCTGAGCAGCCACTGCGCCGAGGACGGGCCGGGCAAGCCGGACCCGGCCATGCTGGTCTGCGCCATGGATGTGTGCGGCGGGGCGCCGGAGCGGACGGTGATGATCGGCGACACCAGCCACGACATGCGCATGGCCCTGAACGCGGGGGTCCGGCCGCAGGGGGTGGCCTGGGGCTTCCACACGGCGGACGAGGTGCTGGCGTCCGGAGCGGTCCATGTGGCCGAGGACTTCCCGGGGCTGGAGCAGGCGCTGCACGCCTTTGCCGCGGGGCGTCGCGCGGCGTGACGATTCCCACAACCAAGTCCTTGGAAATGCGTTACATCCCCATGATGAAAACCTTGAGCGTTTCCGTGATCTGCCTGTCGGCCCTGGCCCTGAACGCCTGCACGGCGGCCCGTTCGGCGGGGGACGGGGTGGGGACGGTGCGCGACGCTTCGCCGATGCCGCCACCGCCCCGCTGGAAGACCTGAACCTGCGCCGCGACGCCATTCCGACGGTGCTGCTGCAGGCCCAGGCGGCGCCCTATGACATGCGCAATCTGGAGCGCTGCCCGGCCATCGCGGCCGAGGTGCGGCGGCTGGACGACGCCCTGGGACCGGACCTGGACGAGCCCACGCCCCAGGACGGCTCGCTGAACAGCGAGATCGCGGCGGACGCGGCGGCGTCGGCGACGCTGGATGCGATCCGCGACACGGCCACCGACTTCATCCCCCTGCGCAGCTGGGTGCGGCGGCTGAGCGGGGCGGAGCAGCACAGCCAGCAGGTGCAGTCCGCCATCCAGGCCGGACGGCAGCGCCGGGCCTTCCTGAAGGGCATGGGCATGCAGCGCAACTGCGCCCCGCCCGCCGCGCCGAGCTGGTTCACGCCCCGTCGGGGGTGAAGTCTCAAGCTTGACCGAGCCTGATTGATCCTCCAACCGAGAGACGGGGGTAGCGATGGCCACACACAAAGCACTGAAGGCGCTCGTGAGCTTTGATGGGCGCACACGTCGACGGGACTGGTGGTTGATCTGGATTGGTCTTGCCGTCATTCAGACGTCGCTTTGGGCTCTGCTCAGCAAGATGATCTTCGGCGCATGGCCGTCGCCATTTGATCCGAGCCTTTCGCAAGGTGAGGCCGCGCTCAGTCTTGGTGTGCTCTTGGTCTTTCTTTGGCCTTTGACAGCATTGTCGATGAGGCGTGCGCATGACCGCGACAAGAGCGGCTGGCTGGTGCTTGTGTCAGCGCCCTTGGCTATTGCCGATGGGATCGCCATGCTCATCGCGCCGGATTTGATGATGTCGCCGATGGCGCCTCCGTTCTCCACCCTGGATATCGCCAAGCATGTCTTCACTTCGGTGTACCTCATCATCGGATTTTGGCTTCTGGTCACCCTCGGCTTCCTCGACGGCACGCCCGGGCCCAACCGATATGGCCCGTCCCCCAAGGGCATTGGTCAGAAGGACTAGGTTTCCCCCCGCGTCGATTGACTCTCCGTCGGCCCGAACACCCGCTCGAAGCTCGCCTTCAGGGCCGCGTCGGCGTCGTCCATGGTCGCGATCAGGCCCAGGTCGGCGAGGCTGGTGACGCCGTGCTCGCGGATGCCGCAGGGGACGATGCCGTCGAAGTGGGTCAGGTCCGGCTCCACGTTCAGGCTGATGCCGTGGAAGCTGACCCAGCGGCGCACCTTGACCCCGATGGCGGCGATCTTGTCCTCGCGGGCCTGGGCCGACCCGTCGTCGCCGACGAAGCGGCGCTCGACCCAGACGCCGACGCGGCCGTCGCGCACGTCGGCCTCCACGTTGAAGGCGGCCAGGGCGCCGATAATCCACTGCTCGAGCCCGCGTACGAAAGCGCGCACGTCGCGGCCACGCCGGTTCAGGTCCAACATCACATAGGCCACCCGCTGGCCCGGGCATGGTAGGTGTACTGGCCGCCGCGCCCGGTCTGGAACACCGGGAAGCGGGCGTCGATCAGGTCGTCGGCCTTCGCCGAGACCCCGCCGGTGTAGAGGGGCGGATGCTCCAGCAGCCAGATCATCTCCTCCGCCTCGCCCGCATGGATGGCGGCGACCCGGTCCTCCATGAAAGCCACGGCCGTCTCGTAGGGGACGGGGGCGAGGGCCGTGACCCACTGAACCGGCCGCCCGTCGTCGCGGCGCAGGCGGGTCAGATCGGGCGGAGAACTTAACGGCTGGGAAAGCATGATCGGCCCAATGTGGCGGCAGGGGGCAGCCATGCAAGACCAGATCACCCCAGTAACCGCGTCAGTACACCCGATGAGTCAGATTGAATCCGTAAACGTCGAGATCTCCGTGGTGCTCGGTCGCTCCGTGCTGCCCATGGCGCAGCTGTTGCGCATGGGCCGTGGCGCGGTGATCCCCCTGGACGCCGGAGAGCACGAAGAAGTGTGGATCCTGGCCAACAACCACCCCGTGGCCCGCGGCGAGATCACCATCAACGACGACCGCATCGCCATCACCGTGACCCGCCCGGCGGACCTGTACGACTACATGGCCGGCGCGGCGTAGGGCGGAGCTCCTCCCTCCGTCATTCCCCGGCTTGACCGGGAATCCAGAAACACTGGACGTTCGGAGGTCGCTCGGCCCTGACGGAGCGTCTGGACCCTCCGGTCAAGCCGGAGGGTGACGGGTTTGATGGGGTCACGGCCCCTGTCCCGGGTGGTGAGACTCCGGCGGCGAAAAAGAGTGCAACGGGAGTCTCGCGGTTTCGGCGTCGAGCGTCTGTTCGGCGCGGGCGGTGACGGCCTGCAGCGCGGCGATGAGGCGGGCGAGATCCCTGGCGGGCAAGGGATCGGGGACCGCGTCGGCGGCGGGGGCGTCCGGTGGTGGGTCGTCGGCGGGGGGTGGTTGGTGAGACTCCGGAGCGGAAAAACAGTGCAACGGGGGTGCAACGTCCCCACCCAGGGCGGCGGTCTCCGCCTGACGGGCGGCGGCGGCCAGATGGGTGGTCAGGCGCACCAGATCGTGCGTGGGGTCCGGTTCGGGCGCGGACGGCGAGGGCGGTTCGGGTTCGGGCGTGCGGGGCTCGGGATCGGAAAAACAGTGCAATGGCCGTGCAACGTCTTCTTCCCCGGCGGCGCTTTCGGCCGCCTCGCGGGCCTCGATCTCGGTGAAGGGCACGAGGGGCTTGAGCTCCTTGTAGAGGCGCAGCCAGCCGCGGGCCTGGATCAGCTGCCCGGCGGCCACGGCGGCCTGGACGTGGGACCAGCATTTGTCGACCATCTGCGAGGTGGTGAGGGGCGTCCCCGATGGCGCCTCCGGCGCCTCGGGGATGACAAGGGGCTCGTCCTGCGCCGGCGGCGCCGGGTCGGGCGCGAGGGAGGGGGCGGGCTGGTCGGCGCGGCGCCAGCCTTCCTTTCGGGCGCGCCAGCGGAAGGTGCGCAGGCTGAGGCCGTGGCGCTCACAGACCTCGGGCGCGCCGCCCCCGGCCAGATAGTCGGCTTTGGCGGCGGCCCAGCGGGCGCGGGCTTTTGCGGTGTCGAAGACGGGCGGGCTGTCAGGCAGATATCGAATGGACATCCCGCCAGTGTGAGGCGCCCCCGGGCGCGGCGGTGAAAAAGGCCGAATTTCGAGGACCGGGCCTTGTTTCACAAGGGATTGGCCGTCGGAAATGCGGGATTAACAAGCGGTAAGTGGACGCGGAGGCGATTGCCCGTCTTCTCTTTCAGCGGTGGCGCGGCGCCCGGTCCGAACAGCGGATAGGGTCTCCACGATGATGAGGGATCGGCGGATGGCGGCGGGTGCGGACAATTGGGTGTTCAGGTCGTCCGGCGGCATCGACCGTCTGGAGGCGCGGTTCACCGGCGTCGCCTTCGCACCGCATCGACACGACACCTATGCGATCGGGATCACCGTGGCCGGGGTTCAGACCTTCGACTATCGGGGCGCGTCGCGCCATTCGCTGCCCGGCCAGATCGTCGTGCTGCATCCGGACGAACTCCACGACGGGCGCGCGGGCGACGGCCTCCCGTTTCAGTACAAGACCGCCTATGTGGCGCCGGCCGATATCCAGAGGGTTCTTGATGGCCGCCCGCTTCCGTTCATCAAGGGCGACGTATCGGACGATCCGGGGCTTCACCGCGTGGTCTGTGAACTGCTGGACGATCTCGACAGCCCCATGGAGGATCTTGAGCGCGAGCAGGCGATCACGGATCTGACGGCGGCCTTGTCGCAGGCGTCCGGCGCGGACCTGCCGACCGGGGTTCAGAACCACGCCGCCGTGCTGCGGGCGCGCGATTTCATCGAGGCGAATCTGGATCGCGCCCCGACGCTCGCCGATCTGGAACAGGCCGCGCACTATGATCGCTGGCGGCTTTCGCGTGATTTTCGGGCCCTGCTGGGCGCAAGTCCCTACCGCTATCTGATCTTCCGACGGCTCGACCGGGCGCGCGGGATGATGAGCCGGGGCGCAGGGCTCGCCCAGGTGGCCCAGGCCGCCGGATTTGCCGACCAGAGCCATTTCACCCGGCATTTCAAGAAGACCTACGGCATGACGCCGAGAATCTGGGCCGCCATGCACAGACGTTCAAGATCAGCCTGAACCGCGTGGTCTATCCCGGCCTGTCCCGACACCGGAGCCTGGCCATGACCGACGAGATCAATCCCGCAGAACAGCGCGGGGCCCTCCAGCCGGAGGGGCCGGAAAGCACGAAGGCCATGATAGGCCGGCGCAGGGCCGCCGCCGAGCTGGCGGCGTTCGGCGCGCTGGCGCTGATCCTTCGCATCGCCTTTGACCCGCTGTTCTGGCGGTTCGCCGGGCCTGTGTCGCTGATCGCGACCCTGGTCTGCCTGGCGATTTATCTGCGCCGAAGGGGGGAGGGATGGTCATCGGTCGGCCTGATCCCGCTCAGGGGCGTCAAGGCCAAGCTGCTGGTCCTGCCGCAAGCCCTGCTGGTGTTCGGCTTTTTCGCCGCCGCCGTCACGGTCGTCCTGTACGGCGGAGAAGCGCTCGGCTGGACGTTCCTGAAAACCGTTCCCGAGGCGTCGGGGATCGCTGGGGCGACGTCGAAGGCAGCTTGCCCATGCTCCTGCTATGGCTCGGGATTGTCTGGACCGCGGCCGCGTTCGGGGAAGAGATGTTTTTTCGCGGCTTTCTGGTGACCCGCGCCCTGGCGCTGTTCCGTGGCGTGCCCCTCGCCCCCGTATTCGCCGTTCTGATCCCGGCCCTGTTGTTCGGACTCGGGCATTTCTACTATCAGGGCCTGCGCGGGCTGGTGACGACGGCGGCCATCGGCATCGCGTTCGGCGCCGCGTTCCTGCTGTTGAAGCGCAACCTCTGGCCCATCGTGCTCGTCCACGGCGTCGTCGATACGATCAACTTCATCGTGTTGTATCTGGGGGCGGACGCTGAGTTTCGCCCGGCGCACCCGCGCGTGTCTTACTCCGGCAGGATTGCGGTGGTGGTCACGGTCAGACTTCCAGCCTCGCCCGGAGCGAGGCCGCCGGGCTGGCCTCCGCCGATCCACAGCTCGACGGGGCCGGGCAGAATCCGTCGCACGCCGCGGTCGTCCACCGTGCTGAGGCTGCGCGGGTCCAGGGTGAAGGCGACGCGGCGCTGTTCGCCCGGGGCCAGGGACACCCGCCGGCGCCGGCGAGCGCGCGCAGGGGCGCCCCTTCGATGCCCGGGCGGCTGATGTAGAGCTGCACGATCTCGTCGCCGGCCCGATCGCCGGCGTTGGCGACGACGACGCTGACTTCAACCGCTTCATCGGCGCGGATGTCGCCGGGGCTCGCCTGAACCCCGCTGTAGGCGAAGCGGGTGTAGGAGAGGCCGTGGCCGAACGGATACAGAACCGGCCCGTCAAAGTAGCGGTAGGTCCGGTTTTCCATGCTGTAGTCGGTGAAGGCCGGCAGGTCGTCTTTGGAGCGATAGAAGGTGACCGGCAGCCGCCCGGAGGGATTGACGTCGCCCGCCAGAATGCGGGCCACCGCATCACCCCCCTGACCCCCCGGATACCAGGCTTCCAGAATCGCGGGGAGATTGCGGTCCGCCCAGTTGACGCTCAGGGCGCTGCCGTTGACCAGCACGAGGATCACGGGCTTGCCGGTGGCGTGAAGCCGCTCCAGCATGGCTTGCTGCGGCGCCGGAAGGTCCAGGCTTGTCCGGTCTCCGCCCGAGAAGCCGGGTGTGGACAGCGGGAGCTCCTCGCCCTCCAGCTGAGCCGTCAGGCCGCCGACGAAAATGACCAGGTCTGCGTTGCGCGCCGCCGCCTCGGCCCGGGCGCCGCCGGGATCGGACGGCGGACTCCAGAGCAGCCGCTCCTCGCCCCGGGTGGTGCGCTGGAACGCCTCGACGCGCAGACGATAGGTCTGCCCGCGCCTCAGGCGGACCGTGCCGGCGACGATGGCGGGGCGCCAGTCCACATTCCATGCGTCCACCACGGGCGCATCGTCGATGAAGACCCGGTAGCCGCCGTCGGCGGCGTAGCGGAAGACGTAGTCGCCGTCCTCCGGCGCCGTAAGCCACGCCGTGTAGCGGACCGCGCCGCTGCGCAGGATCCCTTCCCATGTCTGTTCGACCGAACCGGCATGGTCGGTCGAAACCGGCGATCCCTCGAAGGCGCGGTCGCTGAAGTGCTCGACGCGGACGCCCGGGGCGCTGCAGGCGGCGTCGAGGCACAGCACGTCGCCTGGCAAGGGCTCGAGCGCCCGATCGATCAGCCCGGCGCCTTCCACATAGGTCACCTCGGCCTGGGGCCAGCGTCGACGCACGCCGTCCAGGATGGTCACCGGCTGTGACGGATCACCGTTGTAGTTGCCCACGAGGGCCGCGAGGCTGTCTGCGTTCGGCCCGATGACGGCGATGCGGCCGGGGTTGTCTCCCAGCGGCAGCAGGCCGTCGTTCCTGAGCAGGACGATGCCGCGCTCGGCGGCGGTCCGGGCCAGTGCGCGCCCTTCGGCGGTGTCGAAGTCGGCCGCCGTGATGGACGGGAACACGCGCGACGGCTCGTCGAACTGGCCCAACTGCATCCGCGCGGTGAACAGGCGCACCAGGGCCCGGTCGATCACCGCCTCGTCCAGCAGGCCGTCCCGCACCGCCCGCACGATGGCCTCGCCGTCCTCCGCCCCGCCGCAGATCAGGTCCATGCCGGCGTTGAAGGCGACGGCGACCGCCTGTTCCGGCGTGGGGACGTAGGCGTGTCGATCCGCGGCATGGATGTCGAGCACCGCGCCGCAGTCGGAGACCACGAAGCCGTCGAAGCCCCAGGCCTCGCGCAGATAGTGGGTCAGGAGGGGCTCATTGGCGCAGGCGGGCGCGCCGTCCACGGCGTTGTAGGCGCACATCATCGAGCGGGCCCCGCCCTCCATCACCGCCGCGCGGAAGGCGGGCAGGTAGGTGTCCGCCAGATCGCGGGCGCTGGGGAGGATGTCGTCCCGGTGGCGGCTCGCCTCCGGACCGGAGTGAACGGCGAAATGCTTCGGGGTCGCGATGGTGAGGGCGTAGTCGGGGTCATCCCCCTGCAGGCCCTGCACGAAGGCGACGCCGAGACGGGCGGTCAGATAGGGGTCTTCCCCATAGGTTTCCTGGCCCCGGCCCCAGCGCGGATCACGGAAGATGTTGATGTTGGGGGACCAGACGGTCAGCCCCTCGAACCAGTCCGAGCCGCCGAAGCGATGGCGGGCGTCCAGATATTTGGCGCGGAACTCGACGCCGATGTGCGCCGCCACCCGGCGCACGAACGGCTCGTCGAAGGTGGCGGCGAGACCGATGGCCTGGGGAAAGACCGTGGCGTAGCCGCCGCCGCCACGCCGTGCAGGCCCTCGTTCCACCAGTTGTACTCGCGGATGTTCAGCCGGGGGATGGCGGGCGCGTCGTTGAGCACCTGATACGCCTTCTCCTCCAGCGTCATCCTTGCGACCAGGTCGGCGGCGCGCGCTTCCGCCGGCAAGCCATGGTCCTGGTAAGCAGGCCGCTGGGCCCCCGGAAGCTGGGCCTGACCGACGCCCGGCCACGCCAGCACCCCGATGACGGCGACCGCCGCAGCGGCGGACGCAACTCCAGACATGACTTGGCGCACCTCAAACCTCCCGACCATCCTATTTGTCTGACTATTGCGCGTCCGGGCCGCTCTGGCCAGCCTCGCCTGCCGGAGCCCGCCCGCCGGAAGCGGCGGCCACCAAATTCACCCACATCCGACCCGCTGCGCGGGGGCCCTTTGCCTTGAGGGGAGGCGAAGTGGGGAGAATGGGTTGCTGTTGCGAACGGCCCTTTCCTTTCGGGTCATCCTCGGCTATTGCCCCCGCTCCGATGCGAGCGGTCGTGGCGGAATTGGTAGACGCGCAGCGTTGAGGTCGCTGTTCCCTAACCGGAGTGGAAGTTCGAGTCTTCTCGACCGCACCATCACCTCAAGAGCCGAGTGATCGGCTCCTGGTCCCATATCCGTCATTCCCGGCCTGCGCCGGGACTTCGTGATCGCGGGGACAAGCCCGGCGATGACGGGTAGGGTGGGGGTTCGTATCGGCGGATCAGCCGCTTGCAGGGTTTGCCCCGAAGCCGACCACAGGACTGACCTGCTGAAAGGGGAGGACGCTCGTGACCATTGACGACGTGCGCGAAGCCCCGGCCGGTCCTGACCCCGAACACGACGAAGACGAACACCTGGGCGAGGACTACGCCCTGACGGCCGCCTTCGTGGAGAAGGTGATCGACGCGGCCGACGCCGGGGACGGCGAGCGTCTGCGCGATCTGCTGGAAGACCTGCACCCCGCCGACATCGCCGACCTGATGGGCTTCCTGACGTCCGAGCACCGCTCGGTGCTGGTGCTGTGGCTGTCGCCCCACGTGCTGGCGGAGGTGCTGCCCGAACTGGACGACAGCATCCGCGAGCAGGTGCTGGAGCGGCTGCCCTCGGGCGCCTGGCCGAGGCGCTGCAGGAACTGGATTCCGACGACGCCGCTGCGGTGGTGGAGGAGATGGAGGACGACCAGCGCCGCGCGGTGCTGGCCGCCATGCCCGAACAGGACCGGGCCGCCATCGAGAGCTCGCTGGGCTACGAAGAGGACACCGCCGGGCGCCTGATGCAGCGCGAGGTGATGGCGGCGCCCGAGTTCTGGAGCGTGGGCGACACCATCGACCACCTGCGGGCCCAGGGCGAGGACCTGCCCGAGCTGTTCTTCGACATCTATGTGGTGGACCCCCAGTACCGGCCCGTGGGCGGGGTGGCGGTGAGCCGCCTGCTGCGCTCGGCGCGGGAGGTGAAGCTGTCCGCCCTGATGGAGCCGGTCAACGAGATCGAGGTGCACCAGGACCAGGAAGAGGTGGCCTACATCTTCGAGAAGTACCACCTGATCTCGGCCCCGGTGGTGGACGTGGGCGGGCGGCTGGTGGGCCAGATCACCGTCGATGACATCGTCAACATCATCCAGGAAGAGAACCGCGAGGACATCCTGCGTCTGGCCGGCGTGTCCGACGAGGGCCGCGACGCCAGCGTCATGGGCGTGGTGCGCTCGCGCATTCCCTGGCTGATCATCAATCTGGGCACGGCGGTGGCCGCCTCGCTGGTGATCGGGGCGTTCGCCGAGGAGATCGAGGCGCTGGTGGCCCTGGCCATACTGATGCCCATCGTGGCCTCCATCGGCGGCAACGCCGGGGTCCAGGCCATGACCGTGGCGGTGCGCTCGCTGGCGGCGCGCGAGCTGTCGGCGGCCAATGCGGTGCGCATCGTGCGGCGCGAGGTGGTGGTGGGGTTCCTGAACGGGGCGGCCATCGCGGTGCTGCTGGCGGCCATCGCGGCGGTGTGGTTCGGCATGCCGATGCTGAGTCTGGTGATCGGGCTGGCGGTGACCATCAATCTGGTGGCCGCGGCCCTGGCGGGGGCGCTGATCCCCATGATCCTGGAGCGGCTGGACCGCGACCCGGCGGTGGCCTCTCCGGTCTTCGTGACATGGATCACCGATACGGTGGGCTTCTTCACCTTCCTGGGACTGGCCGGGCTGATCCTTCTGTAGGGCGGCATCGTCATCACCGGGCCTGTCCCGGTGATCCATACGCCCTGAACCGACGGGGTGCGCCGGGACGGTTTGAACATCCGGGCTTTTGACGGATCCGGCGAGGGTATGGATGGCCGGGACAAGCCCGGCCATGACGAACAAAAAAATGTGCGCTCTTCCATGCAGGATGCACCGGGCGGTGGGCGGCCCGGAGCTTGCTGGTTCCCCGTCAGGGCGAACCCGCCCGTCTCATTCTGGGTCAGGACCTTTGTCGCAGATCGACAAGCCGAAGCTGAAAGTGTCCCGCCGGGGCCTGGAGCTCATCAAGAGCTTCGAGGGCTTCCGCGCGCGCGCCGAGCGTCTGGCGGACGGCCGCTGGGTCGTGGGTCACGGGCATACGCTGTCGGCGCGCGAGGGCGCCGAGGTGTCGGCGGCGGACGCCGAGCTCCTGCTCCAGTACGATCTGCTGCCCATTCTGAACGCCATCGCCGAGCGCATCGCCCTGCCGCTGAACCAGCATCAGGTGGACGCCCTGGCCAGCTTCGGCCAGGCCGTGGGGCTGGAGCGGTTCCTGGCGTCGGAGGTGCTGGTCTGGGTCAATGCGGGCGAGCCCGAGGACGCGGCGCGGGCCCTGATCGCCTGTGACGCCCCGCCGCTGACGCCGGCGCCCGATCCCGCCGCGCGCCGCCGTGCGGCCGAGAGTGCGCTGTTCCGGCATGATCCGGGACAGGAGGCGGATCTGGCGGCGTTGCTGAATGCGCCCGCCCCGCCGCCCGCGCCGGTTCCGGAGACGCCGGAGACGCCGGAGGAGCGCCCGGCGGAGCCTGAAGACACTCCGGAGCCCGAGGCCAACGGGGCCCGCGCCCTGGCCGTGGCGGCCCTGCTGGGCGAGACCCCGGCTGCGGCGCTGGACGAAACCCCGGAACAGACGGCGGAGCCTGAAGCCGAGGCGGAGGGTGAGCCGGAGGCCGCGCCCGAGGGGGAGGCTGACGCGCCCGCCGAAGAGGCTCCCATCGTGACGCCGACCTTTGCGGCGCCTGCAGAGGCCTCCGCGCCCGAGCCGGTGGTCGCCGCCAATGAGAACGGCGCGGACGAGATCGCTGCCGAGGCGGCTCCTGAGCCCGAGCCCGAAC
>NZ_BATC01000016.1 GCF_000466985.1 Brevundimonas abyssalis TAR-001 | reverse complement strand
CGAGGCCCTGACCCTGTACGACCGTCTCGGCACCCTCACCGCCCTTCTGCGCATCGACGCCGCCGAACCCGGTGACGACGAACCCACCACCATGCAATAACCGCCGTCAGCCGAGGGCCCCCACGCCCTCAAGCAGCGAGGCGCCGCGCGCCGAGCGTTAGGGCACAAAGAATGTCAGAGCATTTCAACACCCCGACCACCGTCGACCCCCGCTTGCTGGAGGTGCTGGTGTGTCCCGTCACGCGCGGGCGCCTGACCTGGGACCGCGCCGCCAGTGAACTGATCAGCAAGGGCGCCAAACTGGCCTTCCCTGTCCGCGATGGCGTCCCGATCATGCTGGTCGAGGAAGCCCGCGCGCTGGACTAATCCAATCCGCTCATCCCGGCGAAAGCCGGGACCCCGCGCTTTGGGTGTTGCAGCGGGTCAGTTTTTACACCGCCTCGCCCCGCAGCAGTCGGGGCAGATCCCCGGCCCCGCCGCCGGCCTCGGTCATGAAGGCCCGGCGCAGGGGCGCGATGCGGTTGACCGCCGCCATGCCCACGCCGCGCACGACGCGGGTCAGCGGATCGTCGTTGGAAAACAGCCGCACGAAGCCGTCGAACCCGGCCGCCAGGGCCGCATTGTCGAACCGGCGCCAGCGGGCGTAGCGCTCCAGCACCCCCAGCGACCCGATGTCCTCGCCCAGCCGGGCCGCCTCGACCATCACCTCGACCAGGGCGGCCACGTCCTTCAGCCCCATGTTCAGCCCCTGCCCCGCCACCGGGTGCACCCCGTGGGCCGCATCGCCGATCAGGGCCACGCGCGGCGCGACGATCCGCTCGGCCAGCGACAGCGACAGGGGATAGACGAAGCGCGGCCCCTCCACCGTGACCTCGCCCAGGAATTCGCCGAAGCGCCGGTTCAGATGGCTCAGGAACGCCTCGTCCGAGGCGTCGCGCAGGGCCTCGCCCCGTCGCGTCGTCTCGGTCCACACCAGACTGGCGCGGCTGTCGGTCAGGGGCAGGATGGCGAACGGACCCGAGGGCAGGAAATATTCGTGGGCCACATTGCCATGGTCGCGCTCCATGCGGACGGTGGCCACCACCCCGCTCTGGCCATAGGTCCAGCCGGTGGTCCCGATCCCGGCCGCCTCGCGCACCACCGACCTGCGCCCCTCGGCGCCGACGATCAGGGGCGCGCTCAGGGTCCGGCCGTCCTTCAGCACCGCGTGGGCGGCGAATTCCTCCAGCCGCACCGCCTCCACGGCGGCGGGCGCCAGCACCGGCACCCCGGCCGCCCGCACCGCCCCGGCCAGGGCCGTGCGGATGTGGCGGTTCTCGATCATGTAGCCCAGCGGCTCCCCGCCCGTGCGCTCGCCGATCTCGTCGGCGTCAAAGCGCAGAAAGGCGGGCAGCGCCCGGTGCGAGGCCGCGCCGGGTCGTGTTCCGTCGGTCACCAGGATGCGGTCCATGCGGCAGGCGTGCGGCTCCAGCGCAGCGCCCACCCCCAGCGCCTTCAGCATCCGGAAGCTGGACCAGGCCACGGCCGTCGAGCGCCCGTCGAAGGTGGGCGCCAGCTGCTCGTCGAAGGGAAACGGGTCCACCAGCACCGGCTTCAGCCCGGCCTTCGCGGCGGCCAGGGCGAAGGTCGCCCCCGCCATGCCGGCGCCGGCCACGATGACGTCGAGATCGGTAAGGTCGTCCTGGCTCATGCAGCCCTTGTCGCCGCCCCCCGCGGCCGCGTCCAGAGGCGGCGCCGTCGCAGGGGCTGGTAAACGCGGGCTTAACCCTGAAGGCCGATGATCGGCGCAGTTGTCTTCAGTCCCACCGGAGCCCGCCCATGTCCGCGGCCCTCGCCATCGGAACCCGCGTTTATGACGGCGCCCGCATCCTGTGGGGCGCGCCCATCGCCGTGCGTTTCCGGGGCGGCTTCCTGGCCATCGTGGCGACCCTGCTGCTGGCCTCGCTGGTGTCGTGGAATCCGGCCGATCCCAGCCTGAACGCGGCGGCCTCTGCCGCCCCCACCAACTGGATGGGCGCCAACGGGGCGGTGTTCGCGGACCTGCTCTATCAGTCGCTGGGCATCGCCGCCTGGCCCGCCGTCCTGCTGATGCTGGCCTTCGGCCTGTCTGCGGCCCTGGGCGAGGTGGTGCAGACGCGCCTGCGCCCGACCCCGCTCAAGGCCCTGGCCGCCGTGCTCG
Source organism: Brevundimonas abyssalis TAR-001 (assembly GCF_000466985.1). Taxonomy (GTDB): domain Bacteria; phylum Pseudomonadota; class Alphaproteobacteria; order Caulobacterales; family Caulobacteraceae; genus Brevundimonas; species Brevundimonas abyssalis. Next base: position 45,089 of record NZ_BATC01000016.1, on the reverse strand, counting down.
GCGTGCTGCTGCTGGCCGGCGCCCTGTCGGCCCTGATCATTCCCGCCATCTGGCCGCTGGCGGCAGGCCTCGGCGGCCTGTGGGGCGACGCCCTGCTGTGGGCGCCGTCCAGCCTGTTCGGCTTCGCGGGCATCCCCTTCGCCGCCCCCTTCGCGGGCGTCCTGCTGGCCATCGCGGCCGTGACGCTTCTGGCCTGGACCCTGGGTCTGCGCTGGCGCGACCTGACCGAGGTCCGCGTCGCTCGCCCCGCGCCGAAGGGGGTCCGCAAGGCCCGCGCGGCGCCCAAGGCAGCCGCCAATGTGCGCCCGCGCGCGGTCGCGCCCGAGCCCGAGATCGACGACGACCCCGCCGAGCCCTCGCCCCCGTGGGAAGAACCCAGGCCCGCCCCGCCCGCGCCCAAGGTGGCGGGCGTCAAGGCGCCGCGTCCCTCGGGCCGAGAGCAGAACGAGATGCAGGGCGCCTTCGAATTCGCCCGCACCGAGGGTTTCGAGCTGCCGCCGCTGGGCTTCCTGTCCAAACCCAAGACCCGCGTCGCCGCCGTGGACGAGGAGTCCCTGAAACAGAACGCCCAGATGCTGGAGAGCGTGCTGGCCGAGTTCGGGGTCAAGGGCGTCATCGACCAGATCCGCCCCGGCCCGGTGGTCACCCTCTATGAACTGGCGCCCGCGCCGGGCGTGAAGCACGCCCGCGTGGTGGGCCTGTCCGACGACATCGCCCGCTCCATGTCCGCCCGCGCCTGCCGCGTCAGCGTGGTTCAGGGCCGCAACGCCATCGGCATCGAACTGCCCAACGCCAAGCGCGAGACCGTCTATCTGCGCGACCTGCTGGCCTCTGCCGAATACGCCAAGCCGGGGCATCTGCTGCCGCTGGCGCTGGGCGAGACCATCGGCGGCGAGCCCTATGTGGCCGACCTGGCGCGCATGCCCCACCTGCTGATCGCGGGCACCACCGGCTCGGGCAAGTCGGTGGGGGTCAACGCCATGATCCTGTCGATCCTGTACCGCCTGTCGCCCGAACAGTGCCGCTTCATCATGATCGACCCCAAGATGCTGGAGCTCAGCGTCTATGACGGCATCCCGCACCTGCTGACCCCGGTGGTCACCGATCCCAAGAAGGCGGTCGTGGCCCTGAAGTGGACCGTGCGCGAGATGGAGGACCGCTATCGCCGCATGTCCAAGCTCGGCGTTCGCAACATCGCCAGCTACAACGAACGGGCCCGCGAGGCCCTGGCCAAGGGCGAGCATTTCGAACGCACGGTCCAGACCGGCTTCGACGATCAGGGCCGCCCCGTCTATGAATCCGAGAAGATCCGTCCCGAACACATGCCCTATCTGGTGGTGGTCATGGACGAGATGGCCGACCTGATGCTGGTGGCGGGCAAGGACGTGGAGGGCGCGGTCCAGCGCCTGGCCCAGATGGCCCGCGCCGCCGGCATCCATCTGATCATGGCCACCCAGCGCCCGTCGGTGGATGTGATCACCGGCACCATCAAGGCCAATTTCCCCACCCGCATCAGCTTCCAGGTCACCTCCAAGATCGACAGCCGCACCATCCTCGGCGAGCAAGGCGGCGAACAGCTGCTGGGCCAGGGCGACATGCTCTACATGGCCGGCGGCGGCCGCATCACCCGCCTGCACGGCCCCTTCGTGACCGATCAGGAAGTGGAGCAGGTGGCCCAGCACCTGCGCGAACAGGCCGAGCCTGAATATCTGGACCTGATCACCGAGGGCGGCGACGAGGACGAGGGCTCGGGCGATTTCGGCGGAAACGGCGGCTCCGGCGACGACCTCTACGACCGCGCCGTGGCTGTGGTCACCCGCGACCGCAAGGCCTCGACCAGCTACGTGCAGCGCCGCCTGCAGATCGGCTACAACCGCGCCGCCACCCTGATCGAGCGCATGGAGCAGGAAGCGTCGTCAGCCCCGCCAACCACGCCGGCAAGCGCGACGTCCTGGCCGGCCCGCCGCCATCCTAGGGCGCTAACGCTCGCGTCGCGGACGCTCGCTGCTTGAGCGCGTCTTTGGGCGCTACCGTTCGACTCGCGGGGCCTCGCTGCTTGAGCGCATTATTGGGCGCTAACGTTCGGCCCGCGGGGCCTCGCTGCTTGAGCGCATTATTGGGCGCTACCGTTCGACTCGCGGGGCCTCGCTGCTTGAGCGCATTATTGGGCGCTACCGCTCGCGTCGCGGACGCTTGCTGCTTGAGCGCGCGTGCCACGCGTCTCCTCCCCATTCATGGGGAGGGGGACCGCGCCCGACAGGGCATGGTGGAGGGGGCGGCCGGGTGTTTGCCGCGATGGCGAAGAAATATTTCGTCCCCCACCTTCCAGCGTCCCTTACAATGGCCGCTCCAGCCACCGACCCCGGAGCCGATTTCGGACTATTCGGACAATTCGCACCCTGTTTTTTGAGCCCGGAGTCCGAAATCCGCCGCGCGGCGCGGCGGGAACGCCCCGCCGTCTCATGCGCTGTTATCCGCCGGATGAACCGATCCTGACCGTTTCGCTGAACGACGCTTCATCGGAGCGCCGGAATATGGTCAGGCTGGCGTCACACCCTTGCCGCGCCGCCGCGTCACAAGGATCATCTCAACAATCCCGAACGGGAGTCTGACTATGAATCTTTCACGCCGCGCCTTCGCCACCGGCTCGCTCACCCTGGGCGCCGCCGTCATGGCCGGACTGCCCGCCTTCGCACAGAGCACCCTGACCGCCGCCGACCGCGAGACGGTCGGGCGCGTGTCGTCCTGGTTCCAGGGCGTGCGCGCCGCGCGGGGCAATTTCGTCGAGACCGGCCCCGGCGGCCGTCGCGCCGAGGGCCGCTATTTCATCCAGCGCCCCGGCAAGATGCGCTTCGAGTACAGTAATCCTGAGGGCCTGCTGGTGGTGGCCGACGGCAACAATCTGATGCGCTACGACCCGCGCCTCGAGGTGTTCCGCCAGGCCCCCCTGTCCGCCACCCCCCTGTCGGTGTTTCTGGGCCGCGACGTCCGCATCGAGGAGGGCGTGCGCATCGACCGCGTCACCCGCATGGACTCCGGGGCCTTCGCCGTGGTCGCCCGCGACGCCCGCCGTCCCAACGAGGGTCAGGTGATCCTGGCCTTCGCCGGCAGCCCTGTCCGCCTGATGGAATGGACGGTGATCGATCCCCAGGGCCAGCGCACCCGCACCCAGCTGTCGTCCTTCGAGGCCGTCAACAGCCTGCCCAACAACCTGTTCACCCTGCGCGACCCCACCCGTCGCCGCCCGGGCCGCAACTAGAACCTGGCCGGCTGAGGCGGTCCGTGCTTTCCGGGTCACGCCGAAGCGGGTTCGCTTTACGGTTGACTTTTTTCCTGAGGAGTGGTTTTTGAGACACAGGACGGCGGCGGCTGTCCTGACCGTCCCGGACACCATCCCCTCCCGGTGGCGGCGTGAGAGAGACAAAACTGATTTGCGCCCGGTCTGAAAAGGCCGGGCGTATTTTTGAGCCCTCATGGACGCAGGCCCGCCCCATGCTCTAGGTGAGCCCATGTCCCTTCGCATCGTCACCTGGAACGTCAACTCCGTCCGCCTGCGCGCCGAACAGGTCGCCCGCTTCGTGGCCGAACAGGCCCCGGATGTGCTGTGCCTGCAGGAGATCAAATGCCTCCCGGACCAGTTTCCGGAGGCCGCCTTCAGGGACATGGGCCTGCCGCACCTGAAGGTCGCGGGCCAGAAGGGCTGGCACGGGGTGGCCATCGCCTCCCGCCACCCGATCGCCGAAGCCCCCGACCTGGCCGCCTGCCGCGAAGGCCACGCCCGCTGCGTCTCCGGCGTCATCCAGGGCGTGGAGATCCAGAACTTCTACATCCCGGCCGGCGGCGACATCCCGGACCGGGTCCTGAACCCCAAATTCGATCACAAGCTGGACTTCTACGCCCGTCTGACCCGCCAGTTCGCCGCCCGCGATCCCAGGGCGCCCCTGCTGGTGGCCGGGGACCTGAACATCGCCCCGGGCGAGAACGACGTGTGGAACCACCGCTACATGTCGAAGATCGTCAGCCACACCCCGATCGAGGTGGAGGCCATGCGCGCCTTGCAGGCGTCCCTGGCTTCGCCGACGTGGTCCGCGACGCCCATCCCGAAGACCAGAAGCTGGCCAGCTGGTGGAGCTACCGCGCCGCTGACTTCCGCCAGTCCAACCGCGGCCTGCGGCTGGATCACCTGTGGACCTCGCCCGGCCTGACCCCCGCTGTCGTACCCGGCTCGGCCCGCATCCACGAGGACGTCCGCGCCTGGGAGCGGCCCAGCGACCATGCCCCCGTGGCGCTCGACCTGGCGGTCTGACCCCGACGTCCCGGACATTAACGCGGCCGCAACCGTCGGTGGCGTTTAATCTATCTGAACAAGATCAGCTGGTCCGAGGGGGGCTATGCCGGGGCATGGAGACGCACACGGGCTGACAGCCGCCCTGAGCCGGGGCGCGGGCCTGTGGCATCTGCGCATCCCCCTGAAGATGGTCGTGGTCTTCTCCGTCGTCCTGGCCGCCATCGTCGTGATGGGCGGGGTGCTGTTCGCACACATGCAGACGGTCAAGCGGTCCGAGGCCGCCGTCGCCGTCGCCCTTGAAACCCTGAGCACATCCGCCGCCGCGCGCTTCGACCTGGCTCGGCAGGAAAACTCGCTGCGCGGCTACATGCTGACGGGCGAGTCCTACTATCTGCGCCGTATCGAGACCCTGCACCGCCCCAGCTACATGGAGCACGCCGCCGAACTGGCTCGCCTGGCGGCCGATGATCCCGTCATGGCGGAACGGGTCGCGATGATGAATGCGGCCCATGCCCGCTGGGAAGTCGAGGCCTTCGCCCCCGCCGTGGCCCTGGCCGCCGACCCCGCCCGCCGGGCCGAGGCCGCCGCCATGGTGGGCGAGGCCGGGCTGGCAGATCGCCTGATCACGCCGGCCGAAGACGCCCTGGACGCCATTCGCGACGACGCCCGACTCGCCCTGACAGAACACAGCGGCGCCAGCGGCCAGGCGCTTCTGGTCATGGAGCTCGCGCTGGTCATCGGCATCATCATCGCAACGCTGATCGCGGCGCTGATGGGCGCCGTTCTGGTGCGGGACATGGGCTCGCCCGTCTCGGCCCTGACGGGACTCATGCGGCGCCTCGCCAAGGGAGAGACCGACTTTGTCGCGCCCGGCGTGGGCCGCCGCGACGAGATCGGCGACATGGCCCGGGCGGTCGACACCTTCCGCCGCGCCGCCGTGATCAAGGCGCGCCTCGAAGCCGAAGCCGAGGAGCATTGCCGCCACACCGAAGCCCTGATGATCGAGGCCCAGGCCGCCAACCGCGCCAAGTCCGAGTTCCTGGCCACCATGACCCATGAACTGCGCACGCCCCTGAACGGCGTGCTGGGCATGGCCCAGATCATGGCCCACGACGAGCTGTCGCCCGCCCAGCGCCAGAGGCTCGGCACCATCAACGAATCCGGCGCCGCCCTGCTGCGCATCATCAACGACATCCTGGACATCTCCCGAATCGAGGCCGGACGGCTGTCGCTGGAGCCCGCGCCGTTCAACATGAAGACCCTGGCCGACGACCTTGCGGCGCTCTATGCGCCCCTCGCAGCGGACAAGGGGCTGGCTTTCGCCATGACGGTGGCGCCCGGGGCCGAGGGCTGGTTCATGGGCGACGCCGTGCGTCTTCGTCAGGTCATGGGGAACCTGTTCTCCAACGCCCTGAAGTTCACCGAGACCGGACGGATCGAAGGCCGCATCGACCGCGCGGACGACGTCCTGCGCCTCAGCGTCACCGACACCGGCCCCGGCATCGCCCCCCAGGATCGCGCCCGCCTGTTCGACCGCTTCGTTCAGGGCGACGGCTCCAGCACCCGCCGCCACGGCGGCGCCGGGCTGGGCCTGGCCATCTGCCGCGATCTGGCCGCCCTCATGGGCGGGACCGTGACGGTGGAAAGCACGCCTGGCGAGGGCTCCACCTTCGCCCTCGAGATCGCCTTGCCTGCCAGCGAGCCCGCGCCCCGCGAGGAGGCCGGCAATCCGGCGCCGGACCGGCCGGTGCGGGTCCTGATCGCCGAGGACAACCCCGCCAATCGCCTTGTCCTGACGACCCTGCTCAGCCAGTTCGCCATCCAGAGCGAGGCGGTGGAGGATGGCGAGGCGGCGGTCGAGGCCTGGGCGTCAGGCGACTGGGACGCCATCCTCATGGATATTCACATGCCCAGGATGGACGGCATGGAAGCCACGGCGGGTATCCGCGAACGGGAACAGGCTGAAGATCGGCCGCGCACCCCCATCATCGCCGTGACCGCCAGCACCCTGGCCCACGAAACCGACGGCTATCTGGCCGCCGGCATGGACGGCTGGGTGCCCAAGCCGGTCGACGCCAGGCGGATGCTGGAGACCCTGAAGAACGCCCTCGGGGTCTGACGCCTGTTCCGCACAAGGCTCAGGGCGCGTATCGACATGAACGGCCTTCATGTGGTCTGAGAGAAAGACCATGGCGACCCCGGGAGGACTCCAACCTCCGACCTCGGCTTTAGGAAAGCCTTGCTCTATGCAGCTGAGCTACGGGGCCTTAGAGGGCGTTCCTAGCGACAACCATGGCGGCTGAAAAGCGAACGGAGTTTGAAAGCGTGAAAAGCGTGCAGAAGGATGGGTCTCGCATTACGGACGCAAGCGTTCAGAAACCCGCCGCTCTGGCCAAGCCTCTGATTGTGTTCGGCATGGGTCGTTCCGGCACCCGCATGTGCGCGAACATCCTGAACAACTCGAGGGATGTTGAACTGCAGGGCGAGATCGGCGGCGCCGTCGGCTCCAAGATGATGGCGTGGCTGGTGAGTGTCGCGACGCAGAAGCAGGCGCCGGAGCCGAACCGGATGTATGGCCTGGCGCGATCGGCCTTTCGAGACAGCACGCCATCGAGACCCATGGTTCGTCCTCGGGCGCGGTGGTTCGGCCACAAGACGCCGCGACATGAGAGACACTTCGCCCGGTACGAGGCGATCTTCAACGACCCGGCGCTCGAGCCGCATTACGTGTACTGCCTGCGGAACCCGTTCCACGTCTGGCGATCCTATCGGATCATGCCCTGGAACAAGTTCAAGACCGTAGGCGCGTTCCTGGAGGCGTGGATCAGGTCAGTCAAAACCTACGAACGCATGATCAAGGAAGCCCCCGGCCGGGTTCATCTCTTCAACCTGGATGAGATGGTCCGGGCTCCTGACTTGCTGGGCTGGGTCGAACCCAACCTGCTCGCTCCCCTGGGCCTGAGCCCTGAAGGTTTCCGGCGCGACATCGACAAGCTGGAGAACTCCAATTCCGCCTCCAACAAGCTGGGCGTGAAGCCGTCGCCGCCGCCCATTTCGGAGATGGTGGAAATCGCCACCGACCGCGAGGCGGCGCGGATCGTGCGGACCTATTTCCCGTGGATGGAGGAAGAGTTGGCGCGTTACGAGGCCCAGGCCCCGCTGCACAAGCGCCTATTCCGCTTTCGGGCCGCCTGACCGTCCCAGAAACGAGAATCGGGCTTCGGACGCCTTGCGGACGAACTGCTCATTGATCAGCCAGGCCTTCACCGGCCTGAGCGTGGCCAGACAGCCGACCACGAACAACGGCAGGGTGAAGACCACGTGCAGCCACATGGGCGGCCGGAAAGCGATCTCCATCCACAGGAACAGCAGGGTGACCGCGATGCCGACGCCCGACATGACGAAGAAGGCGGGGCCGTCGGCCGGGTCGGCGAAGCCGTAGTCCAGACCGCAGTTGGAGCAAGACGGCCGCAGGTTCAGATAGCCCTGGAACAGCGCCCCCTCGCCGCAACGCGGACAGCGGCAGGCGATGCCCGTCCTGAGCGGCGACAGCGCGGGCCATTCGTCAAGAACAGCTTCTGAAGACGGAGGTGTTTGGGCCATGTGATTAATATAGGCCTCTGCCCGGCTTCTGACAGGACCCTGGGCCGCGCCACAACGCCGCGCCGCCCCAGAACTCTCTAGTGGTTAAACCCCATTAAGATACAATATCTTGTAGGGAACAAATCCTGAATCGGGGGAAGTCGGTGATTCGGTCCTGATTCGTTTCGCCCCTGTTCCCTGAATCCCCGCGCGCCGTTTACCTGCGCGCCGCCGCGCTTGAGTCCTGGCCCGGACGTCGCCACCTTGGAGCCGTCATGAACGACCGCCCCACCGGCCTGGCCCCGTCCCGCGTCACCGCGGTGCTGGGCCCCACCAACACCGGCAAGACCCATCTGGCGGTCGAGCGGATGCTTGGCCACGCCTCGGGGATGATCGGCCTGCCGCTGCGGTTGCTGGCGCGCGAGATCTACGACCGCATCGTCGCGCGCATGGGGGCCCGGTCGGTGGCGCTGGTCACCGGCGAGGAGAAGATCATCCCGCCCCGGCCTCACTGGTGGGTGTGCACGGTCGAGGCCATGCCGCTGGAGAAGACGGTCGAGTTCCTGGCCGTGGACGAGATCCAGCTGTGCGCCGATCCCGAGCGCGGCCACCTGTTCACCCAGCGACTTCTGCATGCGCGCGGCCAGCTGGAGACCATGTTCCTGGGCGCGGGGACCATGGCGCCGCTGGTGCGGCGGCTGGTCCCGGACGCGGAGATCGTGTCGCGCGACCGGCTGTCGACCCTGAGCTATGCCGGGTCCAAAAAGCTGACCCGCCTGCCGCCGCGCTCGGCCATCGTCGCCTTCTCGGCGGATCAGGTCTACGCCATCGCCGAGCTGATCCGCCGTCAGAGGGGCGGGGCGGCGGTGGTCATGGGCGCCCTGAGCCCCCGCACCCGCAACGCCCAGGTCGAACTGTTCCAGTCGGGCGAGGTGGACTTTCTGGTGGCCACCGACGCCATCGGCATGGGCCTGAACATGGACGTGGACCATGTGGCCTTCGCGGGCCTGAGGAAATTCGACGGGCGGCGCACCCGCTGGCTGCACGCCCACGAGATCGGCCAGATCGCCGGGCGCGCGGGGCGGCACCTGCGCGACGGCACCTTCGGAGTCACGGGCGAGTGCGACGAGATCGACGAGGACATCGTCGAACAGGTGGTGGAGCACCATTTCGACCCCGTGCTGGCTGCGGAGTGGCGCAACGCCCGGCTGGACTTCGACACCCTGCCGGACCTGTTGCGCTCGCTGACGGTGGCGCCCGGGCGCGACGGCCTGACCCTGTCCGGCGAGTCGCTGGACGAGACCGTGCTGCGCCGGCTGATGCAGGACGAAGCGATCACCCGGGTGGCGGGATCGCGCGGGGCGGTGATGCGCCTGTGGGAGGCGTGCCAGCTGCCCGACTTCCAGAAGACCACCCTGGACGAGCACGCGCGGCTGTCACTGACGGTGTTCAAGGCGCTGACTGGAAAGGGCGGACGCCTGACGGAGGACTGGTTCGCCGCGCGCTTCGACCAAGCGGACCGGGACGACGGCCAGATCGACCAACTGTCGGCGCGTCTGGCGGCGGTGCGGACCCTGACCTACATCGCCAATCGTCCCGACTGGCTGCACAATCCCAAGCACTGGCGCGAGCGGGCGCGGGTGCTCGAGGAACGGCTGTCCGATGTGCTGCACGAGCGGCTGACCGCCCGCTTCGTGGACCGGCGGACCACCGCCCTGATGCGGGCGCTGAACGTGCGCGAGGACATGGCCACCGAGATCGAGGGGGACGGACAGGTCGTGGTCGAGGGCCAGGCCGTGGGCCGTCTGACCGGGGTGGCCTTTGCGCCGGAGCGGGGCGCCACCGGCCTTGAGGACCGCGCCCTGCGCGCTGCGGCGCGGCACGCGGTCGGCCCTGAGATCGCGCGGCGGCTGGGGCGGCTGGCCGCGGACGAGGACACGGTCTTTTCGGTTTTGCCCGACGGGGCGGTGCTGTGGCGCGGTGAGATCGCGGCGCGCATCACGGGCGGAGATCCGTTCAATCCGCGCGTGAGCCTGCTCGGCGACCTCGGCCCCGCGCCCGCCCGCGAGCGCGGGGTGCGGCGCATCGAGGCCTGGCTGGCGGCCGAGGCGGGTCGGGCCCTGCGGCCGTTGAAGCGGCTACGCGACCTGACGGCCAGCGGCAGCCTGAAAGGCCTGCCGCAGGGACTGGCCTTCCGCCTGATCGAGGCCGGAGGCTGATCGACAGGCACATGGTGCAGGCCGATCTGGCGGCCTTGAGCCAGGTGGAGCGGCGGACCCTGAAGGCCATGGCCGTGCGCGTGGGCGCCCATTCGGTGTGGATGCCGGCCCTGTTGAAGCCACGCGCCCAAGGCTTGATGCAGGCCCATGTGGCGGACCAGCCGTTCCGCCCCATACCGGGCGCGCTCGTCGCCGCCCCGGATCCCCTGCCCGGGCCCCGCGCGCTGTCAGCATTCGGCCTGCGCGCCGTCGGGCCGTGGCTGGTCCCGGTGGAGGCGCTGGAGCGCATGGCGGAGCTGGCGAGGGCCGAAAAAGCTGACAGGGGGCGGCCCGTCCTGTCCGACGCAGCCCTGACCGAACTGGGCTGGAGCGCGGATCAGGGCCGCGCGATCCTGAACGCCCTGAGGCGCGCGCCGGACCGCAAGCCCGCGAAGACCGGGCCGGTCAAGGATTCGCCCTTTGCGGCCCTCGCGGTTCTGAACGCACCCGCGCTGGCGCCCGTCCGGCGGCGGCGGCGTCGCAAGGGCGCGGGCCGCCCTGAATGAGCGACGAGGCCTGCCGGTTGGACGTGTGGCTGCACCGGGCGCGGTTCATGCGGACCCGGGCGCTTGCGGCGGCTTTTGTGGAGGCGGGCCGGGTGCGCGTCACCCGTGGGGGCGTTCAGCAGCGCGTGGACCGGCCCGGCCGCACGGTGCGGATCGGCGACGAACTGGTTTTCGCCATCGGCGGCCGCGTGACTGCGGTGCGCATCACCGCCCTGGGCGTGCGGCGCGGACCGCCCGAGGAGGCCCGCGCCCTGTACTCCACCCCTAGTCCCGAAGGATGAACTCGCCTTCGATGTGCAGCTCGACCTCGTCGCCCAGCAGGGGCAGGCCGTAGGCGATGCCGAATTCCGAACGCTGAATGGTGGCCTCGCCGTCGAAGCCGACGGTGTAGCGCTGGTTCACGGGGTTCACGCCCGCCTGGTTGAACTCAACCTCCATGACCACCGGGCGTGTGACGCCGCGAAGGGTCAGGTCGCCGGTGACGGTGGCCTCGTCCGCATCGTCGTCATCCACCACGATGGAGGTGGCGACGAAGGTCGCCGTCGGATGGTTTTCAACGTCGAAGAAGTCAGCCGTGCGCAGGTGGCCGTCCAGGGCGTCGTCATTGGAGGCCACATCGGCCAGCGGGATGGTGGCGCTGAGGGCGCTGTTGACCGGATTGGCGGGGTCCAGGGTCAGTTCGCCCGAGACGTTCACGAACTGGCCCACATAGGTGGAGAAGCCCAGGTGGCTGACCGACCAGGTGATCTTGCCGTGGCTCGCGTCCAGATCATAGACGCCGGCGCGCACCTGGGCCGGGTCGGTGACGAACGGATCCTGGGCGGTGACGGCGCCCGCAGTCGCGGCGGCGGCGAGGATGGCGGCGAAGGCGGCGGGTCTGAATGACGGCATGGAACGGGTCCTCCTTGTGAGCATGCGGCGCGCCGGATTGGCAATCGCCAGAGTTACAGATAGGGGCTCTCTCGCTCCGCGCCAGAGGAACTGCGGTTGACTTGATCGCGCGCGAGGGCCATTTCCGCGACCCGTTCCTGAAACCGCGCCCGGACCCGCGACCCTCGATGACCTACATCGTCACCGACGCCTGTGTGAGATGCAAGTTCATGGACTGCGTGGAGGTCTGTCCGGTGGACTGCTTCTACGAGGGTGAGAACTTCCTGGTCATCAGCCCGGACGAGTGCATCGACTGCGGCGTGTGCGAGCCGGAGTGCCCGGTGGACGCCATCAAGCCCGACACCGAGGACGAGCCGGACGGCAAGTGGCTGCAGATCAATGCCGAGTACGCCAAGGTCTGGCCCAACATCACCGTCAAGGGCGAACCCCCGGCCGACAAGGAACAGTTCGAGCGCGAGACGGGCAAGTTCGAGAAGTATTTCTCCACGGCCCCCGGCAAGGGTTCCTGAGCGGGCTTTTTGCGCCTCAATTCCGCCACGGTCGCCTCCGGCGGCGAATGCCCGACCGCGCAACGCGGACATTTTGAAATTGTGCGGTTTTGTGATAGATTATCGCTCATTGGGTCGGGCGGTCGCCGCTTTACAGCGCGCCGCCCGCGTTCGTTAAAGAATCCCGCCCTGGAAGGCGGGATCGGCCAGAGGTTGGGTGTCCCGTTCTCGTTTCTAGTTTTTGCATGCTGATTGTCGGCGACCCCGCATCGCCGTCGATGACCTTGCATGCCCTGAACGAGCGCCCCGTCTTCGCCGCTGAAAGGATTTGATATGACGAGCAAGAGCGGTCTTGAATTCAAGGTGGGCGACAGCGTGGTCTATCCGGCGCACGGCGTCGGCAAGGTGGCGGCCGTGGAGACCCAGGAGGTCGCAGGCATGTCGCTGGAGGTCTATGTGGTGACCTTCGACCACGAGAAGATGACCCTGCGCGTCCCCACCGCCAAGGCCAAGACCGCCGGCCTGCGTTCGCTGGCCGCCGAGGACGTGGTGACCAAGGCGCTGACGACCCTCAAGGGCCGCGCCCGCGTCAAGCGCACCATGTGGTCGCGCCGGGCCCAGGAATACGAAGCCAAGATCAACTCGGGCGATCTGATCTCCATCGCCGAGGTGGTTCGCGACCTGCACCGCGCCGACAGCCAGCCGGAACAGTCCTATTCGGAGCGTCAGCTCTATGAATCGGCGCTGGACCGCATGGCCCGCGAGGTGGCGGCCGCCAACCGCATCGAGAAGGATGAAGCCGTGGCCCTGCTGGCCAAGTCGCTGAGCGCCAAGAAGGCCATCACGCCGCCCGCAGCCGAAGCAGCCTGATCCGTCGCTTCCTGATTGATTTCAGAACGCCCGGCCGTAAAGGTCGGCGTTCCTGTTTGTGGCCGCCGGGTCCACTTTGGATGGCCAGGCCGGGTGTCGATGGATCGGCCTGCAGGGGAGACGGGGGACGCGGTGAAGGTCTTTGTCGACATTCCGAATTATTTCTGGAAGTCGGATGATCCGGACCGGGCCGACGTGCGGACGACCTATGTCAGCCTGTTCGCCGCCCTGTCGCGTCTGGGCTGCGAGATCGTCGCGCGGCCGTTCCGGCCCTATTCGGACACCCTGCACCGGCCGGACCCCGCCGAGGGTCTGCATTACGCCTACCATGCCCGGGAACCCGGGCCGGGCGCCTATTGCATCAAGGGCGCGGCCCTGCCGGACCTCTGGTACCTGGACCCACGGGGCTATAGCGGCTGGTGCGCCCTGGCCCAGGATCCGGCGCTGCAGGCCCGGAGCGCGCAATACGATCTGGCGGCGGCGGACGCGGTGATCGCCAGCTACCAGCACCGCTTTCGAACCGAGAATCTGTCTCGTTACGCCCAGCCCGGTCGTCGCGCGGCGACGTCCGGGGAACGGTTCGCGGTCTTCTACCCCTTGCAGGTCAATAATGACGAAGTGCTCAAACTGAGCCGTTTCGCCCAGTTCGAGGTGCTGGAGGCCCTGGTGCAGACGGCTGAACGGCTGCGACGGCCCGTCGTGGTGAAGCGACATCCGTTGTGTGGATCAGACCATATCGTCCAGGCGCTGGAAGCGGCCGCCCGCTCGGAGTTCGTAACGGTGTCGGACGCCTCCATTCACGATCTGATCGCATCAAGCGCGGCGGTCCTGGCGGCCAACTCGGGCGTCGGCGTTCAGGCGCTGGTGCACGGCAAGCCGGTTTTCACCCTGGCGGCGAGCGAGTATGCGCACATGACCACGCCGCTCTCGACGCTGGATGAGCTCGACGCGGCGTTCGATGTGTCAGCAGGCCCCCCGCCAGAACGCATCCGTCGCCAGCTGGGCTTCCTGCTCAACGAATACTGGGTGAATACCAGCGACGAAGAGGCCGTGTTCCATCGCGTGCGTAGCCACGTGGAAGCATGGCGGGCGGATCAGGGGCTGGAGATTGCGGGCCGCCAGGACGAGGATCGAAAACGCTCCGGCCTGCTGGCCATGGAGAGACGCGCCCACGACATGGTCGATCACATGCTGCGGCTGCATGACATGGCGACCGAGGCAGACCGAAGCGAGATCGAGATCTTGCTGCTGCGATCCTATCGGCTGGATGTGCGGCCCGACCTGATCATCCGGCGGATGTCGGATCGGTCGTTCCTGACGCGCTGTCTGTCGCACCGCTTAAAGGCCAGAGATGAAGTCGGCGCCGGAGTGGTTACCGGCCGCCTGGCCGAACTGCCTGACGCAGGACCCAACGACCTGTTCGCCCATGCCCGCCAGCTGTATCGGCTGGGCCGTAACGAGGACGGCCTGAAGGTCCTGCGCCGGATGTCCGAAATGGATGGCGTTCCGGCGGCCGCGCTGACGTTTCTTGGGCGCAAGCTGCTGACCCAGGAACGGGCCTCAGGTGCGGAGGCCGCGTTGGCTGTCGCCGAGCGGGCGATCGCTGTCCAGCCTGACCTGGGCCAGGCACACTGGCTGAAGGCGCGCGCCCTGTTCCTGCTGGAGCGGCTGGATCAGGCCCACGACGCAGCCGTGGCGGCCGTGAACCTGATCCCGACGGACGAGACGTTCATACAACTGCTGCGGCGGATCGAGGCGGCCAGATCGGCGGCAGGGGCCGCCGAAGGTCAGTCCTGACCTCCAGCGGCCTGCACGCTCAGAAGTACTCGGCGTCCGCAGGGCACTGGGCCGAGATGCGGCGCGCAGTGATGCTGGCGGGGATGTAGGGCGTGCCGCGGGCCAACTGAGCGCCGCCGTTAAAGCGGAAGCTCTCGCTGGCGTACGGGCCGTTCAGGCGCACATTGACGGTCCGACCGCGTCTGTCCTGACAAGTGCCCTCGAAACGGGAGTTGCCTCCGCCGACTTCGCGCACCGGATATGTGCACTGCCAGCGGCGCGTGGACAGCCCGTTGAAGAAGCGGTGGATCTCGCTGGGGCGAACGCATTTCTGTTCAGTGTCACGGACGCCCATGACGCTGGTGGTGTATTCCCAGTAGCCGGGCTGGGGCTGATCGGGCGCGGGAGTCTGGGCGTGCGGGCCCGTCGCGACCGACAGGGCGGCCACGGCGGCGAGGCCGGAGCCGAGCGTCAGGACGCGTCGCTTGGGAGTCATGGTCTTCATGGTCGCTCTTTCATGCGGCGATGTTGACAGTCGATCCTACAGATGGCGCTTGAACGGGGGCTGAACAATGGCTGTTCCCTCACTGGGCGAAAGAGTCCGAAGGCCTTGACGCAAAGGGGCCTGTGCGCCTATACGGCCCCCTCTCGCGCGGGAGCCCCTGCCCCCGCGCGCAACTGTTTCATGCGCCGCGCGGCCGTTTGGTCCGCCCGCCTGCCAAGGATTTTGACGATGTCGCGTCGTTGCGAACTCACCGGGATCGGCCCGATGGTCGGCCACAGCGTCAGCCACTCCAATGTCAAGACCAAGCGCCGGTTCCTGCCGTCGCTGAAGACGGTCAAGCTGGCTTCGGAATCGCTGGGCCAGACCTTCTCCCTGCGCATCTCCAACGCTGCGCTGCGCACCCTGGACTACAAGGGCGGCCTGGACGTGTTCATCGTCAAGGCCCGTGACGAGCAGCTGTCGGTCAAGGCCCAACGCATCAAGCGTCAGGTCCGCGCCAAGCTGGCGGAACAAGCCGCCGCCTGATCGGGCGACGAACGAGCATTCTGAAGGGCCGGCGGAAACGCCGGCCCTTTTGCTTTGCGGCGCTTGGAATGGCCATCGCGGGTCTCTATCTGTCGCAGACAACCCCGAAGGAGCCATCCATGACCATCAAGCCCGGCGACCGCCTGCCCGACGCCACCCTCGCCACCATGACGCCCGAGGGGCCCAAACCTCTGTCCACCGGCGAACTGTTCGGCAAGGGAACCACGGCCCTTTTCGCGGTGCCCGGCGCCTTCACCCCCACCTGCTCGGCCCGCCACCTGCCGGGCTTCAAGGACAAGCACGACGAACTGAAGGCCAAGGGCGTGGACCGGATCGTGGGCGTGTCGGTCAACGACCCCTTCGTCATGGGCGCCTGGGCCGAGCAGCAGGGCCTGACCGGCGAAGACGTCCTGCTGGTGGCCGACGGCAACGGCGACTTCACCAAGAAGCTGGGCCTGGAGCTGGACGCCACGGGCTTCGGCATGGGCCACCGGTCGCAGCGCTACTCCATGCTGATCAAGGACGGCGTAGTGACCGAGCTGAACGTGGAGCAGGGCGGCGAGTTCAAGGTGTCCTCAGCCGAGCATCTCCTGACGCAGCTTTCTTAAGCGCCCTATCGCTCGCCGCACGGAGGCTCGCTGCTTGAAGGGCATGGCTGGCCCTCTGGTGGGATCCAGAGACCGCAGGAAGGCCCCGGCGTCGCAGTTCATGACCACAGACGTCTTCACGCCCGAAAAACGCAGCGCCGTGATGCGGCTGATAAAGGGGCGCGACACCGGTCCGGAGATGACCGTGCGGCGGGCGCTGAAGGCGCTGGGCGTCGGGTATCGTCTTGGGGGTGCGGACCTGCCGGGGCGGCCGGACGTGGTGATGAAGGGACGACGGGCCGTGATCTTCGTCCATGGCTGCTTCTGGCATGGCCATGACTGCGCGCGAGGCGCCCGGGAGCCCAAGGCCAACGGCGACTACTGGCGCGCCAAAATCGGGCGCAACCGGGAGCGCGACCGGGCGTCAGAACAGGCGCTGATCGCCGATGGCTGGCGGGTGCTCACGGTGTGGGAATGCGACCTGAAGAACCCAGACGCGCTGAATGCGCACCTGCGGTCCTTCCTCGGCCTTTAGGCGGCCTCGGTTTCGCGCGTCGCCGCTTCGGCCAGGACGTGGTTGAGGGCGCCCAGCAGAGCCGCCGGGGTGAGGGGCTTCGACACGAAATAGTCCATGCCAGCCGCCATGCAGGCGTCGATGTCGTCCTGGGCCGTGTCGGCGGTCACGGCGATCACCGGCGTGGCGCGGTTCGGGCCGTCGCCCGCGCGCAGCCGCCGCGTGGTCTCTCGGCCATCCAGTTCGGGCATGCGGACGTCCATGAAGATCACGTCGTAGGTCTGGACCTCCGCGGCGGTCAGGGCGGCCAGGCCGTCCACCGCCGTAGCGATCTCGACGCCCAGCGGCGTCAGGATCAGCTGGACGGCGCGGCGATTGATCTCGTGGTCATCCACCACCAGCACACGCAGGGGCCGCTCTGCGGACTCCTCCGCCGCCGTTTCAGGTTCGTCGTCAATGCACGGGGCTTCGTCGGCGGCGGTCGTCCCAGCCGTGACTGGAGGCTCCACGGTCTGCGGGGTGGTGACGGGGAGGGGCTCGGGTCTGGACGGCGTGGGCGCGGGCTCAAGGGATCGCGCGCTCGACAATGGACGGCTGTGGGCGCTGCGGTCGCGGGATTCGGGGGCCTCCACGGGCGGCGCGTCCGGCGCTGGGGCCCTCGGCAGGGTGAGGGCCAGGGTGAACGTCGCCCCCTCCCCCTTGGTGCTGCGCGCGGTCAGCCAGCCGCCCATCAACTGGGCCAGCTCCCGGCTGATGCTCAGGCCCAGGCCCGTGCCGCCATGGCGGGCGCTGACGCCGCTTTCAGTCTGGTCGAAGGGCGTGAACAGGCGTGACAGCTGTTGGGCGTTCATGCCGGGCCCGGTGTCGATCACCTCGATGATCAGGGCCGTCGCGTCCGGGTCCTGGTCCCAGGCGCGGATGCGGATGGTCACCGCGCCGTCCTGGGTGAATTTGAGGGCGTTGGAGATCAGGTTGTTCAGCACCTGACGGATGCGGGTGGCGTCACCCACGACCCAGGCCGGCGCATGGGCCGCCCCCTCCAGACGCAGGCGCAGGCCCTGGTCCACGGCCTCGCGCTGCCACAGGCGCAGGGTGCGGGCCAGCACCTGGCGCAGGTTGAAGGTCTCAGTCTCCACCTCCATGCGCCCCGCCTCGAGCTTGGCGTGGTCCAGCAGATGATCCAGCAGGGTCTTCATCATCCGGCCCGCTTCTCCGATCAGGGCCGCGTTCTCCCGGGAGGCGGCGTCCTGGGCGCGGACCTCCAGTTCATGGGCGCCCGTCAGGATAGCCGACAGGGGTGTTCTGAGATCGTGGCTGACGGTGGCGACGAAGGCGGACTTGCCCGCGACAGCGCTCTCCGCCTCACGACGGCGGCGGTCCGAATCGCGTTGGGCCTGCCGTTCGGATTCGGCCAGGCGCGCGTTGCTGGCGTAGGCGGCCAAGGTAAAGGCGAGGATGGTCACGCAAATGACAGCCGCCGCCGTGGCTGCGGCCCGTCCGGCGCCTTCGGCCATCATCAGCAGGGGGGTGGCCGCCAGATACAAGACCAGCGGGGTCAGATTCAGGCCCAGCATGAAGGTCGACCGGCCCGACACCACCAGGGCGTTCATCATGCCGCCGGTCAGGATCAGAACCGCGCAGATGCCGCCCGCCAGACCCCCCAGTTGCCACAGCGGCAAAGCGAAAAAGCCATAGACCGCCGTGCTGGCGGCGATGGCGATTCCCGCGATCAGTTTGCGCCACGGCGGCAGGGTTTCCGCCTTGCCCGAGGAAATGGGCGAACAGGCCAGAGCGTCCACCAGTTGGACCAGGAAATAGGTCGCGATCCACGCCAGGGCTATCTGGGGGCCAATCACAGGCGAGAAGACCAGCACGCCGACGACGCCCACCCCCATGCGGATGAGCAAATTCTTGCGCCGACGCCGCACGGCGTCGGCGAAGGCCTCGTCATGAATGGCGGCGTCGTGAGCCATGGATGCGCCCGTCTGCGCGCCTTTCGGCGGCGGTTGGCGCGTATCCTGCCCCAGCTTGCCCTAACGCAGAGTCAACGCCAGCCGGATGTGCCGTGAATCAGGTCTAGAGATTGAGCAGGGCCGGGTCGCCGCCCTGGGCCGCGATATTGACGCTGATGGCCTTTTCCGAGGCATAGCGGATCAGACTGTTGGGGCCGCCCGCCTTGGGGCCAGTGCCGGACAGCCCCTCGCCGCCGAAGGGCTGGACGCCCACCACAGCCCCGGTGATGGAGCGGTTGACATAGACGTTTCCGGCAGGGACCAGGGCCATGACGTCGGCGGCGAAGGCGTCGATGCGGCTGTGCACGCCCAAGGTCAGCCCGTAGCCGCGCGCGGCCAGCTTGCGGGCGACCTCCTCCAGGTTGTCAGGGTCGTAGCGGTAGATGTGCAGGATCGGGCCGAAGACCTCCTTTTCAAGGAAGTCGGGCGTGGGGATCTCGGCGATGACCGGCGCGAACAGGTCGCCCCGCTCGGCGCCCTCGGGCAGGTCGGCGCGTGCGACGACCTTCGCCTCCTTTTCCAGCCGCTGGACATGTTTTTCGAGAATCTCGCGGGATTCTGCGTCGATCACGGGGCCGATGTCCGTGGAGGGATCAGCGGGGTCGCCGATCACGCGCGTCTTCAGCGCCCCGGCCAGACGCTGGATGAAGTCATCGGCGTTGGCCTTGGGAATGAACAGGATGCGCAGGGCCGAGCAGCGCTGACCGGCCGAACCGAAGGCCGAGGTGATCACGTCGTCGATGACCTGTTCGCGCAGGGCCGTGGTGTCCACGAACATGCCGTTCAGCCCGCCCGTTTCGGCGATGAAGGGAATGATCGCCCCTTCGCGGGCGGCGATGGAGCGGTTGATGGCGAAGGCGGTTTCAGTGCCGCCGGTGAAGGCCACGCCGTCGATGCCCGGATGATTGACCAGAGCCGCGCCGACAGTCTCGCCCCGGCCCGGGACCAGCGCCAGAAGATCGGGGTCCAGACCTGCCTTGTGGAACTGGCGCACCGCTTCGCAGGCCACCAGCGGCGTCTGTTCAGCGGGCTTGGCCAGCACGGCGTTTCCGGCGGCCAGGGCCGCGGCCACCTGACCGGTGAAGATGGCCAACGGGAAGTTCCACGGGCTGATGCAGGCGAACACGCCGCGACCGTGCAGGACCAGACGGTTGGTCTCTCCAGCCGGACCGATCAGATCCTCGGGCCCGCCGAACTGCTGTTCGGCCAGCATGGCGTAGTAGCGGCAGAAGTCGGCGGCCTCGCGCACCTCGGCCACGCCGTCGTCCAGGGTCTTGCCCGCCTCGCGGCACAGCAGGGCGATCAGGCGGTCCATGTCCGCCTCCAGCGCGTCGCCCATGGCGCGCAGCACTACCGCGCGGGCGGCGCCGCCGGCGCGGTCCCACGCCACCTGGGCGTTGGCCGCGCGCTGGATGGCCTCGTCCACGTCCTCGGCGGTGGCCTCCGAGGCGTGCCCGAGGATGCGCGCGCGGTCACAGGGGCTGGTCACATCCCGGGGGCTTTCGCCGGCCTTCAGGGCGCCGCCGATGAAGGGGCCCGCGTTCAGCTTCTCACGGTCCAGCGCCTCCAGCGCCTGGGCGTGGATTTCGCGGTCTTCCGCCTGGGAATAATCGCGGCCGAGGGAGTTCAGACGATTTCCGTACATGTCTCTGGGCACCGGGAGCTTGGGGTGACGGTCGGGCTGGGCCTCGACGGCGGAGATGGGGTCGGCGGCCACGTCGCCGGCGGGAACCCGTTCGTCCAGCAGAGCGTGGACGAAGGAGGAGTTGGCGCCGTTCTCCAGCAGACGGCGCACCAGATAGGGCAGCAGTTCTTCATGGCCGCCGACGGGGGCGTAGGCGCGCACCACCGGCTCGGCGCCCTCGTTCCAGGTGTGGCGGGCGGCGTCGTAGAGCGCCTCGCCCATGCCGTGCAGGCGCTGGAACTCGATACGCACCTCCCGTTCCCGCGCCATGCGGTTCACGGCCGCCAGGGTGTGGGCGTTGTGGGTGGCGAACTGGGAATAGATGTGGGGCGCCGCCTCGACCATGGCCTCGGCGCAGACAAGGAAGTTCAGGTCCGTGGCCTGTTTGGTGGTGAAGACCGGATAGTCCACGCGGCCCGCGATCTGGGCGCGCTTGATCTCGGTGTCCCAGTAGGCGCCTTTGACCAGACGCACCATCAGGCGACGGCCCGATCGCTGGGCCAGGTCGGCGATCAGGGCGATGACCTGCGGGGCGCGCTTCTGATAGGCCTGCACCGCCAGACCCAGGCCGGTCCAGTCGCCCAGTTCGGGTTCATGGGCCAGCCGGTCCAGCAGCTTGAGCGACAGGACCAGCCGGTCGGCTTCCTCGGCGTCGATGGTGAAGTTCAGATTGTACTTTGCCCCCAGTTTCGCCAGGCGCAGCACGCGGGGATAGAGCTCGTCCCACACCCGCTCCTCCTGAATGGCCTCGTAGCGGGGCGACAGGGCCGACAGCTTGACCGAGACGCCGTGGCCGTCTTCGGGTCCCTGCCCCTTGGGGCGGGCCTTGCCGACCGCCTCGATGGCGCCGGCGTAGATGCGCTCGTAGTTCTCGGCGTCGGCGGCGGTGCGGGCGCCCTCCCCCAGCATGTCGAAGCTGCACAGCCAGTCATGGCGATCCGCACGCTTCAAGGCGGCGCCGATGTTGCGGCCCAGCACGAACTGCTCGCCCATGATCTTGACCGCCGTGACCACCGCCTGGCGGATCACCGGCTCGCCGATGCGGCCGGCCACGCGGGCCAGGAAGCCGGGCAGGTCGCGGCGGGCGTCATCGTCCACGTCCACCAGCTTGCCGGTCAGCATGAGGCCCCAGGTGGAGGCGTTGACGAACAGGCTGTCGGACTGGCCCAGGTGCGAGGCCCAGTCGGCCGAGCTGATCTTTTCGGCGATCAGGCGGTCTCGCGTCTCGTCGTCAGGGGTGCGCAGCACCGCCTCGGCCAGGCACATGAGGGCCAGACCCTCGCGGGTGCCCAGGCTGTATTCCTGCAAGAAGCCCTCGACCACGCCCTGACGGTTGGCGGCGGCTCGGGCGCGCTCGACCAGGGCGATGGCCTCGGCCACCACCGCGCCCCGTTCGACCGGGTCCAGCGGCATGCGCGCCAGCAGATCGGCCACGGCCTCGCGCTCGTCTCGGAACTTCAATTGATCCAGGGCGTCCCAGTTCGTCACGCGTCTCGACTCCGGCCGGTGTTCGGCTCCCCATACGCTGGCCAGAGGGAAATATCCTCTGTATCTTAGCCACCTCAACCGAACATAATTTGGTTTGGAAGCGAGAACGCCGAATGCATGATTTGGATGCGACCGATCTCAGAATCCTGAAGACACTTCAACTGGATGGGCGGATCACCAACGCCGAGCTGGCCAAGCGCTGCAATTTGTCCCCGGCCGCCTGTCTGGAGCGGGTGAAGCGGCTGCGGCAACGCAAGGTGATCCTGGGCTATTCCACCCTGATCGATCCGGCGGCAGTCAACCGTGGCCTGCTGATCTTCATCGAGGTGGTTCTGGACCGCACCACCGGCGACCTGTTCGACGCCTTCGCCGCCCAAGCCCGCAAGACCCCCGAGATCATGGAGTGCCATATGGTAGCGGGCGGCTTCGATTATCTGATCAAGGCGCGGCTGGCGGACATGAACGCCTATCGCGCCTTTCTGGGCGACGTGCTGGTGCACATGCCGGGGGTGCGCGAGACCCGGACCTATGCGGTGATGGAGGAGATCAAGAGCATCCCGATCCTGCCCATCTGAAACGGCTTTTCCGGGCGCGGATCATGTCTCGCGTTTGTCGCGGTTAGGGGTTAAGCCTGTCGCCCTTCGGAAACGGGGAGCTGAAGCCCTTAATGCGCATCGTACTGGCCACCGACGCCTGGGAACCCCAGATGAACGGCGTCGTCCGCACCCTGACCCGCACGGTCGCCGAATGTCGCGCCATGGGCCACGAAGTGGAGGTCATCGAGCCGGGGCAATTCAAGACCATCCCCTGCCCCACCTATCCGGAAATCCGGCTGGCCCTGGGCGCCGAGGAGGAGATCCGCGAGCGCCTGCGCGCCTTCGAGCCGGAGGCCGTGCACATCTCCACCGAAGGCCCCATCGGCATCGCCACGCGTCGCATCTGCGTGGAATGGAAACTGCCGTTCACCACCAGCTATCACACCAAATTCCCCGAGTACGTCTCGGCTCGGTTCCCGATCCCGGTTCAGGTGGGCTACGCCTACATGAAGTGGTTCCACAAGCCGTCGGGCCGTCTGATGGTGGCCACGCCGACCCTGCGCGACGAGCTGACCGAGCATGGGTTCAGGAACGTTTCGCCCTGGTCGCGGGGCGTGGACACGACCTGTTCCGGCCCGATCGCGAACCCATCTACGAGGAACTCGGCGGAAAGGACTGGCCGCGCCCGTTCTGGCTGAATGTGGGCCGGGTGGCGGTGGAGAAGAATATCGAGTCCTTCCTTGAGCTGGACCTGCCCGGCACCAAGATCATCGTTGGGGACGGTCCGGCCAAGGCCGATCTGGAGTCCCGGTACCCCGAGGCGAAATTTCTGGGCGCGCGGTTCGGCGAGGAGCTGGCCCGCTGTTTCGCCGATGCGGACGTGTTCGTGTTCCCCTCATGGACCGACACCTTCGGCCTGGTGATCCTGGAGGCCATGGCCGCCGGCACGCCGGTGGCGGCCTATCCGGCGCATGGGCCCATCGACATCATTCCCGGCTCCGGCGCCGGCGCCATCGACGACGACCTGAAGACCGCCTGTCTCGAAGCGCTGAAGATGGATCCCGAGACCGTGCGCGCCTATGCGGAGAAGTTCAGCTGGCGCGCCTCGGCCGAGCAGTTCGTCGAGAACCTGCAGCCCTATCCGGAGCCCCAGAAGACGCGGCTTTGGCGGCGTCTTCGCCGCTTGGCCCGGGTGCGCGGCAAGGCGGCCTGAGCCACATCTTCGAAGACGGACAAAGAAAAACGCCGCGAACCGAAAGGCTCGCGGCGTTCGTCATTTCAGATGATGAGTCCGATCACTCTTCCGGACGGGCCATGCTGGTCTGGCTGGCTACAGCCTCACGCTGGGCCGCGAACTGTTCCGGCATCAGCGGGATCAGGCCGCGGTCCTGAAGATAGCCGCCGCGTCCCATGCTGTTCTCGGAGACGTACTCGGCCACGAACGCGTCGAGGCCGGGCACCACGCCGAGGTGAGCCTTCTTGACGTAGATGAACATGGAGCGGCTGATCGGGTACTCACCAGAGGCGATGGTGTCGACCGTGGGGGCCACGCCGTTGACGGTGGCGGCCTTCACCTGGTCCATGTTCTGCTCGAGGAACGAGAACCCGAAAACACCAACCGCGCCAGGCGTGCGGGTCAGGGTCTGGACGATGGCGTTGTCATTCTCGCCGGCGTCGATCCAGGCGCCGTCCTCGCGCAGGGTGTGGGCCAGGGTCTCGAAGCGATCCTCGTCGCTTTCGGCAAGGGCGGCCAGTTGCGGCACGGCCTCGGCCGACGGGGCCATGCCCAGCTCCAGCCAAGAATCGCGGGTGCCCGAGGTGGGCGGCGGGCCGTAGACCTGGATGCGCTGGGCCGGCAGGCCGGCGCGCACCTGATCCCACGACGCATGCGGGTTGGCGACGTAGTCCGCGCCTTCGCCCGGAACCTGGGCGGCCAGGGCCAGGTAGAGGTCGCCGCCCTCGAAGGCGAAATCGGCGCCGTTACGGGCCGTGGCGATGACGATGCCGTCATAGCCAATCTGGATCTCGATGATGTCGGTGACGCCATTGGCCACGCACTGGTCGAACTCGGACGCCTTCATGCGGCGCGAGGCGTTGGCGATGTCGGGCGTCTGGGTGCCGACGCCGGCGCAGAAGGCGGCGATGCCGCCGCCGGTGCCGAGCGACTCCACGCGCGGGGCGACGCCGCCGCTGCGCTGGGCGTAGTTCTCGGCCACGCGGGTGGTGAAGGGGAAGACGGTCGAAGAGCCCGCCGCCCAGACCGTGTCACGCTGGGCCCCGGCGCCGCCGGAGCCGTCACCGCATGCGGCGACGAGGGCGGCCGCAGCCACCGCGATCAGATAGGGTCTCATGTCCTGAATTCTCCCATGAAGTCTCGACATTGTCCTTACCCGGAGCATGTGACAGGTCGTCTGCGCACGGGTGACGGTTCCGTTACAGAAGCCGCTTGCGCATCGCCTGTGACAGCATGTCGATCAGGCTGACGGCGACGACGATGACGATTGCGATGGCCGAGACCGTCGCATAGTTGAACGACTGGATATTCTCGAACAGCAGCTGGCCGATGCCGCCGGCGCCGATCAGGCCCAGCACCGTGGCCGCACGGCTGTTGGACTCGAAGCGGTACAGGGCGAACGAGGTCCACAAGGGCGCCACCTGGGGTATCACGCCCCAGACGATTTCATGCAAACGGCCCGCGCCGGTGGCACGCACGCCCTCGACCGGCCCGTGGTCGATGGACTCCACCGCCTCGGAGAACAGCTTGGCCAGCACACCTGCGGTGTTCAGGGCGATGGCCAGCACACCGGCCAGGGGCCCAAGGCCCACGGCTACGATGAACAGGGTGCCCATGACCAGATCCGGGATGGAGCGCAGGATGTCCATGACCCGGCGCATGGGCCAGACGATCCAGTTCGGCGCGATATTCCGCGCCGCAGCCAGCCCCATGGGGATGGCCAGGAACACCGCGATGAAGGTGCCCCACAGAGCGATCTGGATGGTCAGCCACATCTGGCCGACCAGCCGCGCCCACAGCTCGGGATTGTCCCACGGCATGGGCGGGTTCAACAATTCGCGCCCATAGAGTCGAATGTTGTCCGTGTTGGTGAACAGCAGCGGCAGGCGGCTCATGTCCACCGGGCCGAAGCTGATCAGCAGAAGCAGCAGCAGACCGCCCCACAGCATGATGTCGAGCGCCCACGCCCCCGCCGATCGGGCAGGCGGCTCGGGGATAACGCCAGGCTGAAGCGGCGTCGCGGTCAAGGCGTCACCTCACGATTCACGCGCAGCTCGGCAAGCCGGGCCTGGGCTGCGGCGACAGCGGCCTGGTCGCCGGAAGCGCGGGCCTCACGCAGGGCCTGGTCGGCCTGCATCTCGCGGATGGGGTCCAGATAACTTCCGTCAGCGGCGCGGAACTGGGAGTAGTTCAGGGCGGCCAGAACCTGACGCTGCCGCTCGGCCTCGGGGCCTTCGCCCTGGCCGTAGGTCAGGAAGAAGCTGCGGATGCGCTCCTTCAGGGCCGGGTCCAGATCGGACCGCAGAACGATGCCTGACTCCGGGATCGGCGGCGATTCCCAGATGGTCTCCAGCTGCGCGATGATCTGAGGGTTGTTCCGGGTCAGGAATACCGTGTTGACCGAATTGGAGGTCGAGACATCCAGCACGCCGTGGCCACCGAGAAGGAATTGGCCTGGTGATTGGCCGAGCGCACGGTTCGGAAGCAGTCGCTTGGCTCGATGTTGCGGGGGCTGAACAGGAAGGTCATGGGCGCAAGCGTGCCCGAGGTGGACTGGGCGTCGCCGAGGCCGAAGGTCAGGCTCCGATCACAGGCCAGCACCTGATCCAGGGTGATGCCCGAGCCGCGCCGCACGATCAGGGTGGAGGTGTAGCTGTCCTTGCCATCCACATCGACGGTTCGGGCGATGACCTCGCCCTGCGACCGGTCGATGGCCTGAAGCGCCGGCAGGGCCGAGAACCAGCCGACCTGCACCTGATCGAAGCGCATGGCCTCGATCAGAGCATTGTAGTTGCTGGCGAAGAAGGGGCGGACCTCGACACCGATCTCTTCCTCCATGTCGTTCAGCAACGGCTCCCACAGGGGGCCGGAGGCAGTCTGGCTCTCGGCCGACAGGATGGAGAAGGTGATCTCGGTCGGGGGGCCGTCGGCCTCGCCCCCACCCTGTCCGCACGAGGCGGTGAAGGCGGCCAGGGCGAGGGTCGAAGCGGCGACAGCGAGGCGGCGGGTGATGGCGCGGCTCATGCTTGAGTCTCCCAGAACGCGTCCTCGAACTCGGGACCGTAGATGTCGATAAGGGTGGGGCGGTCCAGGCCGGCCGAGGGGCCGTCATAGACAACCTTGCCCGCCTTGAGTGCGATCACGCGCTCACAATAGCGAATGGCGTAGTCCACCTGATGCAGGGTGACGATCACGCCCAGGCCGTCGCGGCGGTTCAGCTCGACCAACAGCTCCATGACCTTGCGGGCAGAGACCGGGTCCAGCGAAGCCACCGGCTCATCGGCCAGGATGGCTTGGGCGCCCTGGACGATGGCGCGGGCGATGGCGCCCCGCTGTTGCTGTCCGCCGGACAGGGTGTTGGCGCGCTGGGCCGCGTAGTCGGCCACGCCCACCCGGTGCAGGGCGGCCATGGCCTTTTCCTTGTCCTCGGGCGGCCACAGGCCGAACACGCCGCGCCAGGCGGGCAGACGCCCCAGGGCGCCGAGCATGACGTTGGAAAACAGGCTGAGGCGGCCGACCAGATTGAACTGCTGGAAGATGAAACCCAGCTTGCCGCGCGTGCGGCGCACGGAAGACACTTGACGCCCGTTCTGCTGCACCGTCTCGCCGAAGACGATGATCTTGCCCTTGCCGCCGTCGATGGGAATCAGGCCGGTGATGGAGCGCAGCAGTGTGGACTTGCCCGAGCCGGACGGGCCGATCAGGGCCACCATCTCGCCGGGCGCGACGGACACGGTGACGCCGTCCAGCGCCTTACGCGCGCCATAGGTCTTGGACACGTCGCGCACATCTGCGACGGCGGCGATCTGGGAGCTCATGAACGCGTCAGGGGGCTGCTGGAACGGGTGTGTTCTAAAGGGCAAGCGCCCCTTCTGCCGGGCGCGGATGACTCGTTAATGACACGCCGGGCCGGTTTGCGTCCAGTGCGGCGGATGCGACGGATTACGCCCGCGCCATCAGACGGCCTTGAGACCCGGCGGACGGTCGGTCATCCAGGGCGGCGTGGGCATGACCCGGTGGGCTTCGGCCAGGGCCTGGGACCAGCGCGCGCCCAGTTCGCGGAAATAGGGATCCTCCGCCTCGATACGGCGCTGATCGCCCTTGAGGGCGTTACGCTCCAGGGTGATCAGATCGAACGGCGGCCCTACGGCGACATTGGAGCGAACCGTGGAGTCGAACGAGATCAAGCCCAGCTTCACCGCATCGTCCAGCGGCGTGTCGGTGGTGAGGGCGCGGTCCAGAATCGGCTTGCCGTACTTGAATTCGCCGATCTGCATGTAGGGCGTGTCGGCCCCGCACTCGATGAAATTGCCCTGGCTGTAGATCAGGTAGAGCCCCAGGGCCCCGCCCGCGACCTGACCGCCCATCAGCACGGTGGCGCTGACGTCCACGGCCTCGGCTTCCAGAGAGGGGGCGATGTTCTCGCGCACGCTCTTGACCGCATGGCCCACCAGCTGGGCGGCGCGGAACAGGGTCGGCGCGGTGTGAAGGGTCTCGACTTCATCCGAGTCGGCCATGCGGATGCCTTCGCGCACCATGGCGAGGGCGGTCTGGGTCACCGACAAATTGCCCGCCGTGGCCAAGGCGATGACCCGTTCGCCGGGCGTCTCGATCACATGCAGCTTCTTGTAGGATGAGATGTTGTCGACCCCCGCGTTGGTGCGGGTGTCGGCCATCATGGCCAGGCCTTCGTTCACCAGCATGCCGACGCAATAGGTCATGAATAGTCGCCTGACTCGAAGCCCCAGCCAGCCATAACCGATTCGAGGGCGATGCGACCCACGTTCATCGCGGCCCTCCCGTCTGGCGGCCGCCGGACTGCTGGGCCTGCTGCTGGCCCTGGGACTGACGGACATCGCGCACGTCCAGCTTCACGCTCAGGCGCTCGCCGCCCCCGCCATAGCTGGTTCCGCGCACCGGGGCAGCGCCGAGATAGTCGGGGCCGGAGGCGACCCGCACATAGGACTCGGAGGGGCTGACGCCGTTGGCGGGATCGAACCCCACCCAGCCCAGTCCGTCCACATGGGCCTCGGCCCAGGCGTGGGCGGCCTCCTGATCGGTTTCGCCGTCCATGCGCACCATGTGACCCGAGACATAGCGGGCCGGCACGCCGAGGCGACGGGCCACAGCGATGAAGATATTGGCGTGATCCTGACAGACCCCACGACCCTCGGCGAAGGCCTGGGCGGCGGTGTGGGTGGCCGAGGTGACTCCGACCTCGAAGGTGATCCGCTCGTGCAGGGCGGCCGTGAGAGCGTGCAACTGCTCCAGCCCGGATTTGTCGCGGAAGGTCTCGGAGAAATCGATCAGGGCGGCGTCGCAGGTGGTCAGGGGAGTGTCGCGCAGGAACACTAGCGGAGACAGGCGTTCGGGCCAGCCGCTCATCACCCCGCCGGTGTCGGTCGTGGTGACCTCTCCGGCCACGCGCACGGTCAGGCTGTCGGCGGGCTGTTCGGTGTAGAGGGTGTGGACGATGTTGCCGAAGGCGTCCTCGGACTGGCGCAGGCGGGCGTCCACGTCGGTCTCGATGCGCCAGCGGTCCACCTGTTGGCTGTCGCAGGAGCGAGGCGTCAGGCGCAGCACCTGAATGATGAAGCGCGCGGCCTGATCGTAGCTGTAGGTGGTGGCGTGATCGATCCGGATGCGCATGGTCAGCTCAGATACTGTTCGCTGATGGCCTGACCAAGGCGGTTGTTCTGGTCCAGGAAGGCCTGGATGTATTCGTGCAGGCCGGACTGGAAGATGCGTTCGATGGTGGCCTCCTCGAACTGCATCAGCCGGGTGTTGGCGATGCGCTGGGACAGGCCGCGGCGGCCGTAGTCGGCGGCCAGAAGCTCCAGGCAGCTGACGATCTCGGACTGGCAGCTGGCCAGGGAGCGGGGCATCTGGCGGTTCAGCACCAGCAGGTCCGCCACCAGCCACGGCTTGACGTTGTCGCGGTAGACCCAGCGGTAGGCCGTCAGGGCCGAAACCTCGCGCAGCAGGGTGGTCCACTGGAAATAGTCCAGCTGCCCGCCGACCCGTTCGCCCTCGGGCAGCAGCAGGTGGTATTTCACGTCCAGCAGCCGGGCGGTGTTGTCCGCCCGCTCCACCGCCGCGCCCAGCTTCAGGAACCAGTAGGCGTCGTTCCTAAGCATGGTTCGCGACGAGGCGCCCTCAACCGAGAGGGTGACGGTCTTGACCCACTCCAGGAAGTTGACGAACTCGTCGCGCCGCGTCGGACGCCCCTGTTCCGCCAGGCCGTTCCAGGCGCCGTTGATGGCCTCCCACAGCTCCACTGTCAGAGCGGTGCGCACCGAGCGCGCATTGGTGCGGGCCCGGGTGATGCAGGCGGTGATGGAGGAGTCATTGTCAGGGGCGAAGGCGAGGAACTCACGCACGGACCGTTCGTTCGGCGTCGCGCCCAGGGCGGCAAAGGCGTCGGCCATGCCGGCCGAGCCCACGGCGCCGGCCCAGACGCCCTGGCTGGCGCCTTCTCGGGTGGGGATGGCGGCCAGGCGCAGGGTGGCCTCCAGAATGCGCGCGAGATAGTCGGCCCGCTCGATGTAGCGGCCGGTCCAGAACAGGCTGTCGGCGGTCCGTGAAAGCATCAGTCCTCCAACACCCAGGTGTCCTTGGTGCCGCCGCCCTGGCTGGAGTTCACCACCAGGGAGCCGGCCTTGAGCGCCACCCGGGTCAGGCCGCCAGGCGCCACCTTGATCCCCTGCGGCGACGACAGCACGAAGGGGCGCAGGTCCACATGGCGGCTGGCCAGTTCACCCTTGTCGAGGGTCGGCGCCGTGGACAGGGACAGGGTCGGCTGGGCGATGAAGTCGTCCGGGTCGGCGATCAGCTTCTTGCGGAAATCCTCGATCTCGGCCTTCGTCGCGGCTGGTCCCACCAGCATGCCGTAGCCGCCGGAACCGCCCACCTCCTTGACCACCAGCTCGTCCATCCGGCCCAGCACTTCCTTCAAGGCCTCGGGTTCGCGGCAGCGCCAAGTGGGGACGTTCTTAAGGATCGGCTCCTCGCCGGTGAAGAAGCGGATGATCTCGGGCATGTAGGTGTAGACCGCCTTGTCGTCGGCCACGCCCGTGCCCACCGCATTGGCCAGGGTCACCGTGCCCGCCTGATAGGCGGTCATCAGACCCGGCACGCCCAGGGCGGATTCCGGCTGGAAAGTCAGGGGGTCCAGCCAGGCGTCATCCACCCGGCGATAGATCACGTCCACGCGCTTGGCTCCCTGGGTGGTGCGCATGAAGACAAAGCCGTCGTCCACGAACAAGTCGGCGCCTTCGCACAGCTCCACGCCCAGCTTGTCGGCCAGGAACGAGTGTTCGTAATAGGCTGAATTATACTGGCCCGGCGTCAGCACCACGATGCATGGATCAGCCCCCGCCCCCGACGGTGCGCAGGCGCGCAGGCTGTCCAGCAGCATGTCAGCGTAGGTCTCCACCGGCCTCACCGGATATTCGGCGAACAGGTCCGGGAACAGCCGCATCATCATCTCGCGGTTCTCCAGCATGTAGGAGACCCCGGAGGGCGTGCGGACATTGTCCTCCAGCACGTGGAAGCCGTCCTCGTCGGTGCGGACCAGATCCACCCCGGCGATATGGACCCAGATATCGCCCGGCGGACGGCGGCCCTGCATCTCGGGCCGGTAGCAGGGATTGGTCAGAACCAACTCCGGCGGAATAATGCCGGCCTTCAGACACTCCTGGGGGCCGTAGATGTCCTTTAGAAAGGCGTTCAGCGCGCCCACGCGCTGGACCAGGCCGGCTTCCAGCCCTGCCCACTCCGCCGCGCCGATAATGCGCGGCACCACATCGAAGGGGATCAGACGTTCGCTGGACGCCGCCTCGCCATAGACGGCGAAGGTGATGCCCATGCGGCGAAAGAACAGCTCAGCCTGACGCGAACGGGCCTGCAGCAGGTCAGGCGGCGCCTCGGCCAGCCAGCGGGCCAGCGCCTGGTAGCTCTCCCGGATCTCGGGCGGTCCATTATGACCTGTCATCTCGTCGAAAGGCATGACGCCTCCGTGCGGCTTGCACAACAGACTGGACCGGACGGACCCTGGGCGGCAACCCAATTGTGCATTGCAGCATTATCGGATTTGGTCAGGGGACGGCCTCTTCGATGGTGTTGAAGTCCGGCTTGTAGGCGGTCGCCTGGCGGCACCGGCTCAGCACATGCTGGTCCATGCGCCTCACGGCGGGCTCGAAGACGGCGGCGCCTTTGGCCAAAGACCACAGCCCCTTTCGCAGCCGGATCATCACGGCCGGGTCGGTCACGCCGTGGCGAGCGATCGGGTCCATCACGTCGCTGAGCAGGTCGTGCGCCGCGATATCGGGCGCAAGAATGCGGGAACAGACCTGATCCTCGGCCTCGTCAGGAGGCGTCCGCGCCCAGTCGTCCAGAAGCCGGACGCCGACGCCGATGACCTGCATGGCCGTGCCGGGATCATTGACGCCGGGCGACAAGGCCCGGGTCGCGATCTCCCCCAGCACAATCAGGCCGAAGCGGGGATCCTGATCAAACGAACGCGTTGGGCCGAGCGCAAAGGCCGAAACGAACTGCCTGCGGATGTCATCTTCGCACGTCTTGAGACTGATGCGTGCAAGCGGCTCCCCGCGTCGGACGAAAGCGCCTGGAGGGGCGATGACCTGGACCTCACAGTCCAGCGCCTCTGCCACCTCCTGGAGCCGCTGAGGATCGACATTTCGCACATAGCCGGTGCTCCCGGCCGCCACCAGGGCGCCTTGTTTCAGCACGCCTTCCCGCCCGCTTATGAACGGGCGCCGCCGTCGATCGTGCAGGGCCTCATGTGTGCGCGCCTCCACCACCGACACGATGTGGCCGACACGCGCCAGGCTGGACAGTCGGTCAATCCACGCCAGCAGGCGGAACGCCACGAGAGCCACAACGCACAGGCTGACGAGGAAGATGATCGCGCGGCCCTCGGCGCCATAATAGTTGGCGTTGATCGCTGTGACTCCGACGATGGCGTAAAGGAATGCGCCCACGAAAGTGGCCAGGGACTTCTGCGTGCCTTCGTCGGAGGTGACCAGCGACGCGGCGCGGGGTGTGGCGGCGGAGGACACCGCCGTGTAGGCCGTCACCATTGCGCCCAGCGAGAAGGTGGCCACGGCCAGCAGGCTTGAGGCCAGAATGGTCAATATCTGTTCGACGGACTCCCCGCCCAACCGGTCGGCCACGTCCTCGGGCACCCAAGGGGCGCCCACCACAGCCAGCAGCGCCGCCGCCACACCCACCAGGGCGTAGAGCGCAGCGCGGAACCAGAGACGGCCTTTAAGCCGCCGCCAGGCGAATAACCATCGGTCCATGAACCAGCCTCCCTCGCCTCTGCAACGCCCCGGCGAGGGGGCGGCTCCCGAAAAACATGGGAACCCGCCCTGAAATTGTCACTTTACATGACAGCCCACGAACCCTATGTCGCGCATTCCGGCGGACCCCGTAGGTCCTTATGCTTGCGCCGCTAACGCCGGTCTGGGTTAACAATCATCAGGGGGTTACGTGAATTGCGCACGTACCATATGCCCCTGGACCTGGTCCGTGAGCGGTCCCCCGAGCGTCCCGTCGCACTTGTGCGGCCGCGCTCTGTTTCCGTAGCGGCACGCTGGTTCCAGGACAATCTGAAGGCCGAAGTCTTTTACGCGGTAAAGGCGAACCCCTCGTCGTGGGTCATCGAGACCCTGATCGAGGCGGGCGTCACCGCGTTCGACGTGGCTTCCCTTTCCGAGATCGAACTGGTGCGTTCGGTCAGCGCCACCGCGCGCCTGGCCTTCATGCACCCGGTCAAGGGCCGGTCGGCCATCACCAAGGCCTATTTCGACCACGGCGTCCGCACCTTCGCGCTGGACAGCCATGACGAGCTGCAGAAAATTCTCGACGCCACAGGCGGCGCGAAGGATCTGAACCTGATGGTGCGCATGGCGGTCTCCGCCGACGGCGCGGCCTATACCCTGTCGGGCAAGTTCGGCGTGGCGACGCACGATGCGCCGTCGCTGCTGCTGGCCGTGCGCCAGGCGACGGTGGACGGCCTGATGGGCGTCTCGTTCCACGTGGGTTCGCAGTGCATGCGTCCCTCGGCCTACGAGGCGGCCATGGCCCAGGTTGGCCGCGCCATCAGCCGCGCCGGCGTGTTCGTGGACATCGTCGACGTGGGCGGCGGCTTCCCGTCGGTCTATCCGGGCATGGTCCCGCCGGACATGCAGGAATACGCCGACGCCATCCATCGCGGCTTCAACGAGATGCCGGTTTCGGAAACCACCGAGCTGTGGTGCGAGCCGGGCCGCGCGCTGGTGGCGGAATCGTCCTCGATCCTGTGTCAGGTCGAGCTGAGAAAGGGCGACGCCCTTTATCTGAACGACGGCTCCTACGGCTCGCTGTTCGACGCGACGCACTCGCGCTGGCCCTTCCCGGTCAAGCTGGTGCGGGACGGCGACAGCGCGGGTGAACTGAAGCCCTTCCGCTTCTACGGCCCGACCTGCGATTCCATCGACCACATGCCTGGGCCGTTCTATCTGCCCGCCGATGTACGCGAAGGCGACTACATCGAGATCGGCATGCTGGGCGCTTACGGCGTGGCCATGTCCACGGGCTTCAACGGCTACGGCGTGCACGACATCGCCGCGGTCGAGGACGCCCCCATGGCCTCGCTGTATGGTCTGGCCCCGCGCTCCATCCCCACCGTGCGCACCACGGCGGAAGAGACCGCCCGCAAGGTGGTTCGCTTCAGCCGGCCCAAGGGCAAGGCGGGTCAACGCAAGAAGTCGCGGCGCTAAACCGTCACTTATGCATTCTATTGAGCAGCGGCCCGTCGCTCCGTCCGGGCCGCTGCTTCTCTTGACGACGGGCGCTCAAACCAAAGGGAAACCCTTGCTATGAACGCTCCTGTTCAGTCGAACCAGAAAGCCCAACTGCTCCAGAACACCGTCGAGCACGTGGACATCACGTCCTTCGACGCGCGGCCGATCATCGATTCCATGCGCAAGATGTCGTTCTCCAGCCGAGACACGGCCCGGGCCGCCGACATCTTCAACATGGCCATCGAGGACAAGGACTGCTCGCCGTGGCTGATCCTCGCGGGCTCCACCTCGGCCGGCGGCTGCATGCACGTGTACCGCGACATGGTGAAGTTCGGCATGGTCGACGCCGTGGTCGCCACCGGCGCCTCCATCGTCGACATGGATTTCTTCGAGGCGCTGGGCTTCAAGCACTACCAGGCCGCCGGCGAGGTGGACGACAACGTGCTGCGCGAGAACTACATCGACCGCATCTACGACACCTACATCGACGAAGAAGAGCTTCAGGCCTGCGATCACACCATCCTGGAGATCGCCAACCGCTGGAGCCGCGCGGCTATTCCAGCCGTGAGTTCATCTGGGAGATGGGCAAGTGGCTGTCGGAGGGCAACGCCAAGAAGGAAGGCAGCCTGATCCAGACCGCCTACGAAGAAGGCGTGCCGATCTTCTGCCCGGCGTTCGTGGATTCCTCGGCCGGCTTCGGTCTGGTCAAGCACCAGAAGGAGCGCGCGGCCGCCGGCCAGCCCTACATGATGCTGGACGCCATCGCCGACTTCCGCGAACTGACCGACATCAAGATCGCCGCCGGCGTGACCGGCCTGTTCATGGTCGGCGGCGGGGTGCCCAAGAACTTCGCCCAGGACACCGTGGTCTGCGCCGAGATCCTCGGCGTCGAGGCCGAGATGCACAAATACGCCGTGCAGATCACCGTGGCCGACGTTCGCGACGGCGCCTGTTCGTCCTCCACGCTCAAGGAGGCCGCCTCGTGGGGCAAGGTCCAGACCACCCACGAGCAGATGGTGTTCGCCGAGGCCACAACGGTGGTGCCGCTGATCGGCTCAGACGCCTATCATCGGGGCGCCTGGAAGAACCGCGAGAAGCGACGCTGGAACAAGCTGTTCGCTTAAGAAGCAAAAAGGCCCCGGTTCGCGCCGGGGCCTTTTCTCTTTCCGGAGCGCGCCTCTAGCGAAGGCGGCCGGCCACGCCATCCAGGGTTTCGCGCAGCGCCGCCGCACGCTCGGCTTCGCCGTTGACGCTGAGTCCCGCCGCAAGCTGCTGGAGCGTTCCGGCCAGAGCCGCGTCCGAGCCGCCGGCATCGATGCGCGCCGTGGCCTGGGTCAGGGCCTCCGTCAGCCGGGCGGCCTGATCGGCCGACATGGCCTCGGCGCGGGCCAGTTGATCCACATAGGCCTGGGCGACGACCGGATGGTCAGGCCAGCTCACCGGAAACTGCTGCTGCGGATTGAAGGTCCCGCCCTGGTCGGCAAGACCGGCCGCCGCGATTTCCGCCTCGGACAGATGCTCGCTGGGCTGCAGGGTCAGCACGTCCAGACCGCGCACGATCTCGGTGCCGTAGATGCGGCCATCGTACCAGTAGGTGGACCAGTAGCCGCCCAGGATGGAGTGTTCGCCGTCCACTGGACCGCGGTCGAACCAGGCGATCTCGACCGGATTGGCGGAATCTGTGAAGTCGATCACCGAGATGCCGCCCTGGTACCAAGCCTGAACGAAGATATCGCGGCCCGGCACCGGCACAATGGAGCCGTTGTGGGCGACGCAGTTCTCCTGCTCCGTCTGGGGCGCGGGCAGCTTGAAGTAGCCGCGCTGTTCCAGCTGACCGTCAACGATATCGTAGAAGGCGTTGGCGCCCCACGTCACGGGATCCTGAACGCGGCAGCGCGGCCGCGAACCGCCGCCCCACTCGTCGGTGAACAGCACCTTGGTGCCGTCGTTGTTGAAGGTGGCCGAGTGCCAGTAGGCGAAGCCGGGTCATTGACCGCATCGATCCGGCGCGGCGCGCGCGGGTCGCTGATGTCCAGCAGGATGCCGTTGCCCGAACAGGCGCCCGCCGCCAGGTTCGCGGACGGGAAGACGGTGATGTCATGGCACTGGTCGGTGCGGCTGGTGCGCTGGGTGCCCTCGCCGTGATCGCCGCCCTGCCACAGGCCGGCCACCACGCCCGTCTCGTCGTCGGCGAAGACGCGGGGGCTGTCGACGATGCGGGACCGCGACGGATCCGCCACCGGGATCTCGATCACGTCGATGCTGAACAGGGCCGTGCGCGGATCGCCGGGCAGGCCGACGACGCAGCCGGCCAGCTCCTCATCATCGCGCACCGACGATGTGCCCGAGTTGTAGACGATGATCGACCGCTCGTCGGACGACACCACCGAATGGGTGTGAGAACCGCGGCAGGTCTGGACCTGGCCCACCTGAACGGGGCGCACCGGGTTGCTGATGTCGAAGATGCGCAGACCGCGGAAGCGGTCGGGGCTGACGTCCTCGCTGATGCCCTCGCGACCGCAGTCGACGCGGGCGGTGGACTGCTCCACCGACATGAGGAGGAGATCGCCGACGATGGAGACGTCGCCCTGCCCGCCGGGGCAAACCAGCGAACTGATCAGCTGGGGCTCGGCCTCGCCGATCCGGTAAAGGTTGATGCCGTGGTAGTTGCCCACGGCCATCAGGTCGCCCGAGAAGGCCAGGTCGGTGTTGGCGAAGCTGAGGAAAGGCCCACGCCGGCCGAAGCGGCCCGGGGTCTCCTCGCCGCGCTCGCCTTCGGCGGCCTCATCCTCGGACGGGATCGGGGGCGGCAGGCCGGCGGGGTTGGAGGGGTCATAGAAGCCGGCGGGCTTGGGCAGGCTGGCGACCAGCGTCATATTGCTGGCGGCCTCGCCCGCATCGCGGAAGCCAGGCGTCAGGCTTGAGCGCGGATCATCGGTCAGGCCGCGCGCCAGGGCCGTCATGCGGGTGATCTCGGCCTGCTGTTCGTTTGTGACGTCGCTCACGAACTCGAACAGCACCGGGTCATAGGCCGAACCCGACCGGCCCAGCAGGTCGCCCACCATCTCCACCGCGCCCGCATGGTGGGCGATCATCAGGTCCAGGAACAGGCGGTCAAAGGCCGGGCCGCTGGCGGCGGCCAGTTCGGCCATCTGCTCGGGGGTGGCCATGCCCGCCATGGTCATGTGCGCGTGGGCCGCTCCATGTCCGCCGTGCTGGCCGTGACCGGCCATGGTGTGAGCAGACGGGTCGGGCGCGTCCTGCCCCCTGTCCATCAGCCAGTCACGCATGAAGGCGATCTCGTCGGCCTGTGACGCGGTGATGCGTCCGGCCACCTCGATGATTGCTGGAGTGTTGGTGCGGTCCGCCACCAGAGTCGCCATCTCTGTCGCCTGATGATGGTGGTGGATCATGTCCTGCATGAAGCGCACATCGTCGGCTGAAAAGCGGTTGTCGGCGATGCGGGTCGCCTCCTCAGCGGTCAGGGCGCGCGGCGCCTGGCCGGGCGCGCCGGGCTGCACGATCGGGGCGTCCTGAGCGACCGCAGCCCCGGCGGCCATGAGGCTGAGAACCGAACAGCCGACGAGCAGACGAACAGATGAAGCGGATTTGGCGATCACGAAAAACCCCACGCAGAATGAACCCTGGGTCGAGCCTAGCATGACATTTTCAGGGGACGGCGTGAAAAGGACGCAACCTTGCGCCCACGCGGAACCGTCGCGGCGACCGCGCTTTGAGTCGTTACAGGAGAATTCTCATGAACGATGAGACGACAAAACAGCCCTCTGATCACGGCGAGAAACCCGACCTGGGCCGTACTCCGGACCATCTGACGGAAACCCTGGATAAAGCCCTGACAGGAACCAACGGCGGGTCGGACACCCGAGCGGGGTCGCTGCGGGGCGGCTCGGCGTCCGGTTCCGACATCGATCCTGATCAGGAAACCATCGATCGTGTCCTGACCACGGAAGGCATGGCCGCCGCTGAGGACGAGGGTGACCAGGACGCCGCCGGTGCTGTGCGGAACACCGGCCGCAGGGGCGGGCCCGGAGATGATGCGGACGCCGCCACCGGTTGATCATGATCCGCTTGCCCGGCTCACGACGATGCGCCACGGTAGCCCCCGTATTGATAGAGGACGGTCTTCATGAGGCGTCTGAGCCTGGGCCTTGCCGCCCTTGTCCTGTTCGGCGCGAGCGCCTGCGGCGGCGGTGATCCTGAATCACCCGAGGCGGAGCCCGAGGCGAGCGCTGAGGGTGAAACCGCCGCCGGAAGCGAGGCGACAGCCGCCGAAGATACGGCGACACCGGCAGCCTCCGCAGAGGCGGCGATCCTGGCCGATGCCGACGCGCGTCTGGCGGCTCCCGACGCCCCGGCCTTCGCGGTCATCTATCCCGGCGGCGTGATTGACGAGGATGCGGCCCCGGCCGAAAACGAGGCTGGAGCGGGCGGCATCGTGACCTATGTCACCACCGCGTCGCCCGATGAAGTGATCGCTTTCCATCGGAACCGCGCCGAGGCCGAGGGCCTGGCGTCGGTCATGGCCATGAACCAGGGCGACGCACGCGCTTATGGCGCCCATTCCACCGCCGACGGGGGCAATCTGTCGGTCTTCGCGACGCCTGCCGAGGATGGCGGAACGTCGGTACAGCTGGTCTGGAGCGCCGGGGGATGAGGCGAGGTCGCCTGCTCGCTGGGGCGATCACCGCTGCGTTGCTGGCGGGCGGTTGTTCCGTCAATGCGTCCTTTCCTGCGCCTTCCCGTGTCGAAGCGCCCGCGCAGACGCCGCAGCCGTACCTGGCCCCCGATACGCTGGCGTCACTGGTGTCGGCGGTTCCCCCGCCCGTAACGGCCGGGTCGTCCGAAGCGACGGCGGATCAACGGGAGTCCTTGCGCTGGACGGGGTTGGAGGACAGCGACCGCTGGCGTCTGGCTCAGACCCATGCGGAGGTGCGCCCCGCGCTGGCGGTCCAGCATTTCGACTGTCCGCTGAACACCCGGCTTGCCGACGATCCGCCCCCGGCGCTGGTGCGCCTGCTGGGCCGGTCGCTGCGGGATGCATCGGTCGCCTCCAACGCCGCCAAGGCGGTGGGTTTTCGCGCCCGCCCGATCGCCGATGATCCCGCGCGCCGCGCCTGCATCCGGGTGGATGGCGATCTCAGGACCAGCGCCTCGCACCCGTCCGGCC
Source organism: Brevundimonas abyssalis TAR-001 (assembly GCF_000466985.1). GTDB lineage: Bacteria > Pseudomonadota > Alphaproteobacteria > Caulobacterales > Caulobacteraceae > Brevundimonas > Brevundimonas abyssalis. The sequence continues at coordinate 5,349 of NZ_BATC01000016.1, read as the reverse complement.
ACGCCACGGTCGGCGCCCTGTGGGGCCGCATCATGGCCGAGGTCGCGCCCGATCAGGCCGAGGCCCTGATCCGCATCGGCGACGAGATCGGCGTCAGCCGCGTGGTCTGCGCCCTGCACTATCCGTCCGACGTGGCGGCGGGGCAGGCGCTGGGCGAGGCGCTGTTCGCGGCCGTGCGGGCGACGCCGGACTATCAGGCCGATCTGGCCGCCGCCCGCGTTGAGGTGGCCCAGGCGCGCACCTTCGGGCGGCTCAACCCCGGCTGCGCGGCGGAGCGCATCGCCCTCGGGCAGACCCCATCCTGACCCTGCTCGTCGCCCTGATCTCCCTGCAGCTCGCGGCCGAGCCGCCGGCGCGATCCTGTTCGACTGAGGAGACGACGGCCCTTCTGGCGCCCGGAACCCATGACGATCCGCCGGTGCGCCTGACGTGCCGGGCGCGGCTTGGCCCGGGCGATCAGGTTACGCGGCGCGTGCTGATCGAGGGGGCGGAGGCGTCGGGCGCGGGGCTGATCTGTGACGGGGCGGTGATCGGGCGCGCGGGTCAGGCGACCACCACCCGCACCCCAACCATCGCCATCTGGTCGCGGCGCGACGGACACTGGAGCCGCCCGCGCAACATCCTGATCCAGGGCTGTCATGTGCACGGCGCGATCCGGGTCTGGGGCGTCGGCGCGGGCCAGCGGATGGACGAGTTGCGCCGGTCCTCATACCGTGCCGACCACACCCACCGCCTGCAGGCCGCCGCGCCGACGAGCGTGCGTCTGGAGGATGTGAGAATTACCGGCACGGGCTCCATCCCGCTCTATGTGGGCCCCGGCGTCACCGGCCTGAGCCTGACCGGGTCGCGGCTGGAAGGGCGTTCGGTGTCCACGGCCATCTATCTGGACGCCGAGAGCGGCCTGAACGTGCTGAGCGACAACATCATCGCCGTTCGCACGGACCGGGAGGTCATCGCGGTCGACGGCTCGGCGGGCAATGTCATCACGGGCAACACCATCGCCCTCAGCGAGGGCGGCCTGACCAACCGGGGCGGAGTGTTCCTGTATCGCAACTGCGGCGAGGACGGGATCGTCCGGCATCAGACGCCGTCGAACAACCGCATCACCGGCAACACCTTCCACGCCTCATGGTTCGGCCCGGCGCGCGCCGTGGTGGTCGGGTCGCGCGAGGGAGACCGTCGCTACTGCGACGCCGACGCCGGTCATCCCTTCGGCAGCAGTCAGGATGATGGCGACGGCGCCACCGGCAATCTGGTCCGCGACAACCGGGTCGAGCGCGGCTTCTAGGCCGGCTTGCCGGTCAGGGCGCCGTAGAGATCCGTGCGGCGGTCGCGGAAGAAGCCCCAGGCGGCGCGGTGCCGGTCCAGGAAATCCAGATCGAATTCGTGCACCAGCACGCCCTCGTCATGACGGCCCAGGGTCTCCACCAGATCGCCCCGGTGGTCGGCGATGAAGGACGAACCATAGAAGGTCTGCCCCGCCTCGGTGACCTGCTCGTGGCCGGTGCGGTTGGCGCCCACCACCGGTACGACGTTGGACACGGCGTGGCCCTGCATGGCGCGGCGCCACGGCTCGGCGGTGTCCAGCGAGGGGTCGTGGGGCTCGGACCCGATGGCGGTGGGATACATCAGCACCTCGGCCCCCATCAGCATCATGGCCCGCGCCGTTTCCGGGTACCACTGGTCCCAGCAGATGCCGACGCCCACCTTGCCGAAGCGGGTGTTCCAGACGCGGAACCCGGTGTCTCCGGGGCGGAAATAGTACTTCTCCTGATAGCCGGGCCCGTCGGGGATATGGCTCTTGCGATAAAGCCCCAGCGCCTCGCCGTCGGCGTCCAGCATGACCAGCGAGTTGTAATAGTGCGGCCCGTCGCGCTCGAAGATGGAGACGGGGATGGCCACGCCCAGATCCTTGGCCACCGGGGCCAGGGCAGTCACGCACGGATGCTCGCGCCAGGGATAGGCGGTGGCGAACCAGTCCTCCTCCTGGGTGACGCAGAAATAGGGGCCCTGGAACAGCTCGGACGGCAGGATCACCTGCGCGCCTTTGGACGCCGCCTCGCGCACGAACGCCACGGTCTTCTTGATGTTCGCATCCATGTCCGTTCCGTAGGACGTCTGGATGGCGGCGACACTGATCGTGCGGGGCATCAGGCGGGCTCCTGCTGGGTGATGCAGTGGAAGGATCCGCCGCCGGACAGGATGGCGAGGGACGGCAGGGGAATGATCTCGCGGTCGGGGAACACCTCGGCCAGGGCCTTGCAGGCCAGGCCGGCGGCGGTGTCGTCGCCATAGGTGGGCACGATCACCGCGCCGTTGGCGATCAGGAAGTTCATGTGGCTGGCGGGGACGACCTTCTCGTCCTCGTCCACGACCAGGCCGGGCGACGGGATGCGCAGGACGCGGATGGCGTTTCCGTCAGCGTCGGTCATGGCGGCCAGATCGCGGGCGGCGGCGTCATAGACGTCGGCGTTGGGGTCCTTCGTCCCCCAGGCCACGGGGCAGGCGACCACGCCGGGCGCCACGAAGCGCGCCAGATTGTCCACGTGGCCGTCCGTGTGGTCGTTGAACAAGCCGTCGCCCAGCCACAGCACCTTGCGGGCGCCCAGCGCCCCGGCCAGCGCGGTCCCGGCCGTCGCCTCGTCCCAGTCGGCGTTGCGGTTGGGGTTCAGCACGCACTGGCGGGTGGTCAGGATCGTACCGGCGCGTCGTGATCCACGGCGCCGCCCTCGAGGATGAAGGCGTGGGGCGTCAGGGCCGCGCGGGCGTGGGCGGCGATCTGAACCGCCACGGTGTCGTCGTGCTCCAGTTCGTACTTGCCGCCCCAGCCGTTGAACTCGAAGGCGTTGGCGACGCCGTCCGCGTTGAAGATCGGTCCCGTGTCGCGCAGCCAGATGTCGCCGAAGCGGCCGTCCACCACCTCGACGTTCGCCACGTCGGCGAAGCGGGCGCGGGCGTCATCCAGCGCCCCGGCCTTGCCCACCAGCAGCCGCACCTGCTCGCGGCCCGGGCCGGCCAGGGCGCGGACCAGAGCCTCGACCTCGGCCTGGGCCGGTTCGAGGTTGTCCTCCCACAGCTCGCCGTGGCTGGGCCAGCCGACCCACATGGCGCGGTGCGGGCTCCACTCGGCGGGAATGACGGTCATGGCGAGGTCCTGAAACGCGAAAAGGGCGGCGCGCGCAGATAGCCACGCCCGACGCCTCATTCAACCTGCACCGCGCCCAAAGAAAAAGGGCGGACCCGAAGGCCCGCCCTTATCCTCAGTGCTGTCTGCGGCCTTAGAAGGCGGCGCGCAGGGTCAGCATGGCGGTGCGCGGAGCGCCGACCTGATACTGGGCCGTGCCCGACGTCGACGTGGAGATATCGGCCAGATATTCCTCATCGAGCAGGTTGATCACGTTCAGTTGCAGCCAGGAGTTGGTTCCCAGGCCGTTCAGGCGGTAGCGGACATCCATGTCCCAGACGGTGTAGTCGGGGGCCACTTCGGTGTTGATGTCGTTGGAGTAACGCTCACCGACGTACTTGCCTTGCAGGCCCAGGTTCCAGTCGCCGATTTCATAGTCAGCGCGGAAGCCGAACTGCCAGTCAGGGGTCTCGACCAGTTGGTTGCCCGCGGTCGGGATGAAGACGCCGCCGCTGCTGGGCAGGTCGTTCTGAACTTCGCTGTCGGTGTAGGTGAAGGAGCCGTACAGGGTCAGGGCGTCGATCGGGGAGAAGCCGATCTGACCGTCGACACCTTGCAGGGTCACGTCGCCGACGTTGCGGGTCAGGAACAGGTCAGCCGCTTCGTCGTAGGTGCGGACGATGCGGTTGGCGTAGTCCGTGCGCCAGATGGCCACCGAGGCGATCAGCGAACCCGACTGGTAGCGATAGCCCAGGTCGTAGGAGTCGGTGGTTTCCGGCTCCGGGTTCGGGATGACGCGGTCGTACAGGTCATCGGTGCGCGGGGCAGAGAAGCCTTCGGCGTAGCTGCCGTAGAGGGTGTGGTTCGGAGCGAAGCGCCAGTTCACGCCAAGGTTCGGCAGAACGGCTTCGTACGACTTCTCGAACGAGCGCGGCACACCGTACCAGGCGTTTCCGCCGGGGTTCAGCGCCGAGGCGGGGAAGCGGACTTCACCGTCAGCGTTGGTCTCCGTCGGGGTCTGGGTGGTGCAGTACGCGTTGAACGTGTCCCGCTGGTAGCAGTAGTTGTTCAGTTCGCGGTCGAAGAACGGAGCGCGGACACCCAGCAGCAGGTCGACGGTGTCGTTCAGGAACGTTCCCCGGTACTCCAGCGCGATCTGGTTCAGGATCGCGTAGGACTGACGGTCACGGCGACGCAGGATGGTGCCGTCCGGCAGCTCCACCCGCGGGCCCTTGCGGCCGGCGAACACGTTAACCGGGCGGCCCGAGTCGTCCAGGAAGCCCATCTCACCGGTCTGGCGGTGATCGCCACGGTCGTAGGTGTAAGCAGCGCGCACCTGATTGTTTTCGTTGGGCTGCCAGATCAGCGAGCTGGTCACGCCATAACGGTGGGTCTGGGTGTTGTTCGGGCGGTGCAGAACCACCGTATCGCCGATCACGCCGTTGCCGTTAAGGTCAACGCCCGCAGCGCCGCTGTTACCGCGGATCTGGGGGTCGGTTTCGTTGATCGTCTGGGTGCCGCCGCCGTTGGCCAGGACGTACTGGAACGAGGGGTCGACCGTCAGGGTCAGGCTGTCGCCCAGGGTGAAGCGCGACTGACCACGGATGTTGCCGGTGTTCGACGGATTGATAGCCGTGAAGGACGCCTGCAGGGTATTGGACTGATCGTAGGCGATGCCCTGTTCGAACTGCGCCAGGGTCACGCGGCGCGTGAAGCTGTTGCGGTTCTCGTTGTAGTGGCCGACCAGCGAGACGAAGTCGCCGTTATCGCCCAGCGGCTGGTAGATGCGGCCGTTGTACTGGGTCTTCTCGATGCCGCCCGGATCCTTGAAGTGATCATACTCGGTGCGCGAGACGGACGCCCAGGCGCGGGTGCCCCAGGGGCCGAATTCGCCGGTTTCGACCAGCGCGAAGATGCGGCCGTAGTTTTCGCCGCCAACCGACGGCTGAACGATCAGGCCGGGGTCGCGCGACGGACGGCGCGTGACGTAGTTGATCGTGCCGCCGGTGGCCGAGGCCGTCGGGCTGTCCACGTCAGTGGTGCCCAGGTTCACGCCGGCGCGCTCGATCAGTTCGGGATCAAGCTGCTGGTTGGAGTAGATGGCGTAGTTGCCGGTGTCGTTCAGCGGGATGCCGTCAGCGGTCAGCGAGATGCGGGCGGCGTCAAAGCCGCGCATGGTGATGTCGCCGCCCGAGGAGCCGTAAGCATCGTTATTGGTGAAGTTG
>NZ_BATC01000017.1 GCF_000466985.1 Brevundimonas abyssalis TAR-001 | reverse complement strand
GCCCCGTTCGGCCCCAGAACGCCGTAAACCCCGCCGCGCGGGATCGTCAGGCTGAAATCGTCCAGGGCCTTCACCGCCCCGTAGGCCTTGGACAGGCCGCGTGTCTCGATGACCGGTTCGCTCATGAGCTCGAGCTTGCGGGGTGCGCCGCTCCGTCGCAAGCCGTAAGACGCCTGTCACGGATTAAGATTAGGCAATGAGGCCATTGCCGAGTCCGGAGTTCCCATGTCCCGCCTGTTGCTGATCCTGTTCGCCCTGACCCTGTCGGCCTGCGCCACCATGGCGCCGGAGGAGGGGGCTCCCGGCGCCCGGCCGCTGGTGATCCTGGTGGGAATCGACGGGTTTCGGCCGGACTATCTGGACCGGGGCGTGACGCCCACCCTCAGCGACCTGCGCGCGGACGGCGCCTTCGCCGCCATGCGGCCGTCGTTCCCCAGCGTGACCTTCCCCAACCACTACACCCTGGTGACGGGCCTGCACCCGGACCGCCATGGCATCGTCAACAACACCATGGTTGACGCTGAACTCGGTCGCTTCTCGCTCGGCAACGCCGCCGCCGTCACCAATGGCGACTGGTGGGACGAGGGTGAGCCCATCTGGGTCACGGCCGAGCGCGCGGGCCTGACCACCGGGACCATGTTCTGGCCGGGCTCGGAGGCCGAGATCGACGGCGTGCGCCCCCGCCACTGGACCGTCTTCGACCAGTCCCTGCCCGGCGATGCGCGGGTGGACCGGGTGCTGGCCTGGCTGGATCTGCCGGGCGGCCAGCGGCCCGACTTCGCCACCCTGTATTTCGACATCGTGGACACGGCCGGACATCATCACGGCCCCGCCGCTCCCGAGACGAGCGAGGCCGTCGCCTCCGTGGACGCCTCCATCGCCCGGCTGATCGCGGGACTTGAAGCGCGCGGCCTGGCGGATCGCACCGTTCTGGTCATCGTCGCCGACCACGGCATGGCCGCGACCTCGCCGGATCGCGCCGTCTATCTGGACGACCTGATCAACATGGAAGCCGTTCAGGTCGTCCACGCGGGCGCCTTCGCCGGCCTCAACCCCGCGCCGGGCCATGAGGCGGAGGTCCAGTCCGCCCTGGTCCGCCGTCACCCGAACATGGAATGCTTCAACAAGACGGATCTGCCGGCGCGCCTGGCCTATGGCCGCCATCCGCGCGTGCCCGCCATCCTGTGCCTGCCCGACACCGGCTGGCTGGTGGCCACCCGCGCGTGGCCCGTGCGGGGCCCCGGCGGCGCCCACGGCTATGATAACCGGGCGCCGGAGATGGCCGCCCTGTTCATCGCCAGCGGTCCCGGCATCCGGTCGGGCGTGACCCTTCAGGACATGGACGCCGTGGACGTCCAGCCCTTGCTGGCGCACCTGCTGGGGATCGCCGCGCCCCACGGCGACGGTTCGCTTGAGGATGTCGCGCCGGCCCTGATCCGGCCCTGACCGGGGCGGGCCGTGCGGGGCCCCGCTCTTGCCCCGCCTTGATCCTGTCCCAAATCAGGGGTCAGCTTGGCATCGTGACATTCCGCATGAACAATTCCCTGATCCAGACCATGAAACTGTCCTCCGCCGCCCTTGCCGCCGTTCTGGTTCTCGCCGCTTGCGGCAACGCCGACGAGACCGCCGCCCAGGACGGCGGCTTCCCCGAGCCCAACACCTTTGGAAGCACAGAGCGGGTGGTCCCGGGCGACGCCGGCGCCATGCGCACCTCGTTCGCCCCCGTGGCCGCGGCTGCGAGCCCGGCGGTGGTGAACATCGCGGCGGTGTCCAGCCGGCGCACGGACCCCTTCTTCGAGATGTTCACCGGCCGCTCCCGGCAGCAGGCGTCCTCCATCGGCTCCGGCGTCATCGTGCGCTCCGACGGGGTGGTGGTGACCAACAACCATGTCATCCAGGGCGCCCAGCAGATCACCGTTACCCTGGCCGACCGCCGCGAGTACCGCGGCGAGGTGCTGCTGGCCGACCCGCAGTCCGACATCGCCGTGCTGCAGCTCCAGGACGTGGAGGGCGGCCTGCCGGTTCTGCCCATCGACGATCAGGAGCAGCATCTGGTGGGCGATCTGGTGCTGGCCATCGGCAATCCGTTCGGCGTGGGCCAGACGGTGACCAACGGCATCATCTCGGCCCTGAACCGCACCAACACCGGCATTTCGGACGCCGCCTCCTTCATTCAGACCGACGCGGCCATCAATCCGGGCAACTCCGGCGGGGCGCTGGTGGACATGGACGGCGACCTGATCGGCATCAACACCGCCATCTTCTCGCGCTCGGGCACCTCGGCCGGCGTCGGCTTCGCCGTACCCGCCCAGACCGTGCGTCAGGTGCTGGAGAGCGCCCTGGGCGGCGCCGAGGCGGTGATCCGGCCGTGGCTGGGCGTGCGCAGCGAACCCGTCACCGCCGAGATCGCCCGCAGCCTGGGCCTGCCCCGTCCCCAGGGGGTGCTGGTCACCTCCCTGTATCCGGGCGGACCCGGCGACCGGGCGGGCATCCGAGAGGGCGACGTCATCACCGCCGTGGACGGCGTCGAGATCAACGACGCCTCGGGCCTAAACTTCCGCGTCGGCTCGCGCCGCCCCGGCGAGCGGGCGCAGATCGCCGTCCTGCGGGATGGAGGCAGCCAGGTCGTGAACGCCACCGTCCAGCCGCTTCCCGGGGACCGCGACCCCGATCAGGTGCTCATCGAGCGGGGTCTGATGGCCGGCGCCACCGTGGCCGCCTATTCGCCGGCCCTGGCCGACCGCATCGGCGGCGACGCCTTCGCGGCCGGGGAGGGGGTGATCGTCACCCGTCTGTCGGGCCGGGGTTACGCCGCCCGCGCGGGCTTCCGTCCGGGCGACATCGTGCGCGAGATCAACGGCCGCGAGATCGGCTCGGTCGCCGAACTGCAACAGGCGCTGGCCGCTTCCGCGCGCTGGGAAGTCACCATCGAACGGCGGGGTCAGCGCATCAGCGGCCGCTTCGGCGCATGACCGGATGACGGGGAGGCGGCCAGCGCCTATCTGTCCAACATGACCGATCTGTTCGAAGCCTCAGGCGTTCACCCTCCCGACGCGCCCCTGGCCGACCGCCTGCGTCCGCGTTCGCTGGAAGAGGTGGTGGGTCAGGACCATCTGCTGGGCGAGGGCGGTCCGATCCGCCGCATGATCGAGGCCGGACGCCTGGGCTCCATGATCCTCTGGGGTCCGCCGGGCACGGGCAAGACCACCATCGCCCGCCTGCTGGCCCAGGCGGCGGGCTATCAGTTCCAGCAGATCAGCGCCGTGTTTTCCGGCGTGGCGGACCTGAAGAAGGCGTTCGAGACCGCGCGCGGCCGCCGCGCCGCCGGTCAGTCCACCCTGCTGTTCGTGGACGAGATCCACCGCTTCAACCGCGCCCAGCAGGACGGCTTCCTGCCGTTCGTGGAGGAGGGGATCGTCACCCTCGTGGGGGCCACCACCGAGAACCCGTCGTTCGAACTGAACGGCGCGCTGCTGTCCCGTTCGCAGGTGTTCGTGCTGAAACGGCTAGACGACGAGGCGCTGGGTCAACTGTTGACGCGGGCGGAGGCGCAGGAGGAGAAAGACCTCCCCCTCACCCCCGAAGCGCGCCATGCCCTGCTGGCTCTGGCCGATGGGGACGGCCGTTATCTGCTGACCATGTCAGAGGTGCTGTTCGGTCTGGCTGGCGGGGAACCGCTGGACGTCCAGGCCCTTGCCGGGACCTTGCAGAAGCGCGCACCCGCCTACGACAAAAGTCGAGAAGAGCACTATAACCTCATATCTGCATTGCATAAATCGGTTCGCGGATCGGACCCGGATGCCGCCCTCTACTGGCTGGCGCGGATGCTGAACGGGGGCGAGGACCCGCTCTATCTGGCCCGCCGCATCGTGCGCATGGCGGTGGAGGACATCGGCGAGGCGGACCCCCTGTCGATCCTCGTCGCCAATGCCGCGAAGGACACCTACGACTTTCTGGGGTCGCCCGAAGGCGAACTGGCCCTGGCACAGGCGGTGGTCCATCTGGCCACCGCACCCAAGTCCGTCGGCGTCTATGAAGCGTACAAGGCGGCGTCAAAGGCCGCCCGCGAAACGGGCAGCCTCATGCCCCCCGCCCACATCCGCAATGCGCCCACGAAGCTCATGAAGGACCTGGGGTACGGCAAGGGCTACCAGTACGACCCGGACACGCCTGAGGCTTTTCGGGCGCCAACTACTTCCCCGACGAGATGGAGCGCCGGGTCTTCTACAAGCCCAAGGGCGAGGGGCATGAGGCGAAGGTCAGGGAGCGGCTGGAGCGCTGGGCGGCCATGCGGGCGGGGATGACGCCGCAGGACGACTGAACCCCATCCCTACGGCCACGTTAGGCCCGGATGGAGCCTGAAAGCCTCAAGAGCGTCGTCCTGTGGCTGGCGACCGGTGTTGAACTGCTGGCGGTGATCATCATCGCCGCCGCCGTGGTCGAGGCGGTGGTCCGGGTCGTGGGCGCCTTCAACGCCGAATTGCATCCGGAGGGCCGCACCTATCCGGCCTTGAGCAAGAAGGAGGAGATCCGGCTGCGGCTGGGTCGCTGGCTGGTGCTGGGGCTGGAGTTCCTGCTGGCCGCCGACATCCTCAAGACCGCCGTGGCGCCCACCTGGACCGAGATCGGCCAACTGGCCGCCATCGCCGCCCTGCGCACCGCCCTGAACCACTTCCTGCGCCGCGAGATCGAGCATGCGCGGGGGCAGCCTGAAAGTGACGCTTGATAACCGTTGCCGTTCGCGGAAATCGGCGTAGCGTCCGCCCATCGGCAACCTGGGGAGGAAACAATGACCGATACCAATACGGGCGCTTCGTCCGCGGCAAAGGCGCCATGGCACCTGTGGGTGGTGGGGATCGTCTCGCTGCTCTGGAACGGCTACGGCGCCTTTGACTTCGTGATGACCACCACGCGCGGCGAGGCCTACATGCGCGAGATGGGCTTCTCGCAGGCCATGATCGACTACTATCTGGCCATGCCGACGTGGATGTGGGGGCCCTGGATTCTGGGCGTCTGGGGCGCGGTGATCGGCTCTATCCTGCTCCTGCTGCGCAACAGACTGGCGGTTCCGGCCTTCGGCCTGTCCCTGCTGGGCGCGGTCATCAGCCTGATCTACGGCCAGTTCATCAACCCGCCGCCGCTGCCGCCCGAGATGGCGATGATGAGCTACATGTCTTGGGTCATCGTCGTGATCGCCGCCCTGCTGGCCTGGTACGCCTGGACCATGGGCAAGAAGGGCGTTCTGCGCTGAGGGCTGACGGGCGGCCGGGAATGGCCTAAGTCGCGGGCGTGAGTTTCCAGCCGCCCGTCACCCTGTCCGATCAGGACATCGCCGCCGTCCGCTCGTGGATCATCCACGAGGACGCGCACGTCATCGCCTTCGACAAGCCTTCGGGCCTGTCCAGCCAGGGCGGGCGCATTCAGGCGCATACGCTGGACGATTTGCTGTGGGCCTTCGCCCGGTCGAACGGCAAGCGGCCCGATCTGGTGCACCGGCTGGACCGCGACACCTCCGGCGTGATTCTGGCGGGCAAGACCAAGCCGGCGACGGCCTTTCTCGGCAAGGCGCTGCAGGCCAAGCGGTTCCGCAAGACCTATCTGGCCCTGATCGAATCCGAGCCGGACCCGCGCGGCGGCGAGATCGACGCCCATCTGCTGCGTCAGGAGGTCGGCCGCGAGAGCCACATGCGCGTGGTGGAGGAGGGCACGCCCGGCGCCCAGCCGTCGCGAACCCGCTACCGCACCCTGTCCGCCAACGATCAGGGCGCCCTGATCGAGCTGGAGCCCATGACCGGGCGCATGCATCAGCTGCGTGTGCACATGGCGCACATCGGGCGGCCCCTGGTGGGCGACGCCCGCTATGGCGGGGCCCTGACTTTTTCCGGCGGCGCGGCGCCGCGCCTGATGCTGCATGCCTCCAGGCTGACTTTCCCCCATCCCGAGGGTGAAACTCTCACGGTCGAGGCGCCGCTTCCGGCGGATTTCCGCGCCCTGATGGACCGCGCGGGCCTTAGCCTCTAGATCACCGCCATGAACGGCAAGCTTCAGATCGGCGACGTCACCGTGCCCGGCCGGGTGCTGACCGCGCCCATGACCGGCATCACGGACCTGCCGTTCCGGCGCGTGGCCTCCGCGCTGGGCGCGCCCTATGTGGCCACCGAGATGGTCGCCGCCGCCGAGCTGGCCCGGGCCCGGCCCGACGTGGTGCGCCGCGCCGCGGTGGGCGAGGGCCTGCCCCTGACGGTCATCCAGCTGGTGGGCCGCGACCCGGGCCGCATGGCCGAGGGCGCCGCCATGGCCGAGCGCGCGGGGGCCGACATCATCGACCTGAACTATGGCTGTCCGGCCAAGGAGGTCACGGGCGTGGCCTCCGGCTCGGCCCTGATGCGCGATCTGGATCTGCCTGCGACATCATCCAGGCGGTGGTGAAGGCCACCACGCGCCCCGTCACCGTCAAGATGCGCCTGGGCTGGGACGACGCCAGCCGCAACGCGCCCGAGCTGGCCCGCCGGGCCGAGGCCCTCGGGGTTCAGGCGGTCACCGTCCACGGCCGCACCCGCAAGCAGTTCTACACCGGCCAGGCGGACTGGAGCGCTGTGGGCGAGGTCAAGGCGGCGGTCTCCATCCCGGTCATCGTCAACGGCGACATACTGACCCCTGACGACGCCCGCGCGGCGCTGGCGGCGTCCAGCGCCGACGCCCTTATGCTGGGGCGCGGGGTCTATGGACGCCCCTGGCTGGCGGCCCATCTGGACGCGGCCCTGAACGGCGATCCGGCGACTGCCGAGCCGGACGCGGCGCTGCGCCTGGCCATTGTGCTCGATCATTTCCGCCAGACCCTGGCCTTCTATGGCGAGGGCCTGGGCTTGAAGATGTTCCGCAAGCATCTGGGCTGGTACGTGGAGCAGGCGCCGTGGCCCGGCTGTCCGCTGGAGCGTCGTCACGCCAAGGCCCGCCTGTGTCGCCTGGAGACGCCGGAAGCGGTGGAGACGGCCCTCGCCGACCTGTGGTCGCGGCCTGACGTTCGTCTAGTGGCGTAATTCAGCAACATTTGTGTTGATTTCAGGCCACAGCGCAGCCTAATCTTGAACAATGACTGACCGCGCGCCCACCGACAGCGGCCTTGATCTGCCCCAGGCCGAACCGGCCTCCGGGCGGCTGCACGCCTTGTGGGGCTGGACGCTTCAGAACCGTGGGCGGGCCTTGTTCTGGGTGGCGTACGCGGTCGCGGCTCTCGTGACGGGGGCGGGCGTGTGGCTGGTGGCGGCCGCGCCGGGCGTGGATTCCGGCCGGGGCGGCGCCCAGGCGGCGGCCAGCCAGGCGGTGCTGGTCATCCTTCTGGCCAATCTGGTCCTGATCGCCTTCCTGGCTCTGGTGGTGGGCCTGCGAGTGCTTGATCTGGCGCGCGAGCGGGTGCGTGACGCCGGCGCACGTCTGCACCTGCGCTTCGTCACCCTGTTCTCGCTGGTGGCCGTGGCGCCGGCCATCCTGATCGCGGTGGCCTCGGCGTGCTGGTCAACCGGGGCGTGGACCAGTGGTTCAGCAATAATGTGCGCGCCGCCGTCGAGAACGGAGCCTCCATCGGCCGGGCCTATGTGCTGGACGTGCAGACGGACATGGAGCGCGACCTCTCGACCATGTCGAACGAACTGGGCGGGCCGGTGCGGCAGGTGTTCCCCAACCGCATCCAGTTCTCCAACGCCCTGACCCAGATGGCCGAGTTCTTCGGCTACCCGGCCATCTATATCCTGAACGGTGAGGGCGAGGTGCTGGCCCGCGGCGAAACGGCGAGCGCGCCGCCCTATCTGGCTCCGCCGAGCACCGCCATCGCAGTGGCGGCGGCGGGCCAGGACGCGGCGGTTGAGGCGACCCAGAATCCCGACGTCATCCGCATCCTGTATCCGCTGCCGGAGTACGGCGACGCCTATCTCTATGTGGTGCGGCCCCTGGCGCCCGGTCTGATCGCCCAGATGAACACCAGCCAGGACTCCATCGAGGCCTACCGCGAGGCCGAGGAAAGCCGGGCCCGCATCCAGGCCGCGTTCGCCCTGAGCTATGTGGAGACGGCGTTGCTGGTGCTGGTGGGCGCGGTGTGGCTCGGCCTGTCAGCGGCCAACGCCATCGCCCGTCCGGTGGCCCGTCTCGTCCAGGCGGCGGACCGGGTGGCCGAGGGCGACCTGACGGCGCGGGTGGATTCCAGCGCCGACCCGGAGGAGATCGCGGTCCTCTCGCGCGCCTTCAACCGCATGACCAGCGACCTGCAGATGCAGCAGGAGGCCCTGCGCGCCGCCAGTGAAGACGCCCAGGCCCGCAGCCTGTTCATCGAAACCGTGCTGTCCGGCGTCAGCGCCGGCGTCATCGGCCTGGACAAGAAGGGCCGCATCTCGGCCATCAACGAAAGCGCCACCCAGCTTCTGTCGATTCAGGAGCCGAAGGTTCTGGGCAAACCTCTGGCCAAGGTCGCGCCCGAATTGGGTGATCTGGTCGCGCGCGGCGAGGCCCGCGTGGACGAAGAGATCGACGTCACCCGCGACGGCGAGACCCTGCGCCTGCGGGTGCGGGTCGAGGGCGGGCTGGGCGGCGAGATGGTGCTGACCTTCGACGACATCACCCGACTGGTCACGGCCCAGCGCAACGCCGCCTGGAAGGACGTGGCCCGCCGCATCGCCCACGAGATCAAGAATCCCCTGACGCCGATCCAGCTCTCGGCCGAGCGTCTGCGCCGCAAGTACCGGTCCCAGGTGGCCGACGATGTCGAGACCTTCGATCGCTGCACCGAGACCATCATCCGGCAGGTGGGCGACATCGGCCGCATGGTGGACGAGTTCTCGTCCTTCGCCCGTATGCCCGCGCCCCGTTTCGCGCCAGAGGACCCCGCGGAGCTGCTGCGTCAGGCCGTGTTCGCCCAGCGCGTGGCCGATCCCGAGGTGGCCGTTCACATGACCGAGCCGCTGTCTGACGCCGTCATCAGCTGCGACGGCCGCATGGTCGGCCAGGCCCTGGCCAATCTGCTCAAGAACGCCGGGGAGGCCGTGGCCGCCGCCCGCGCCCAGGGCCGCAAGGCAGACGGCGGCGTGTCGGCCGTGCTGGAGGTCGAGGACGGCCGCGCCACTTTCATCATCGAGGATGACGGCGTCGGCCTGCCGGAAAAGGATCGCGACCGTCTGACCGAGCCCTACGTCACCACTCGCGAGAAGGGCACTGGCCTGGGCCTGGCCATCGTCAAGCGCATCTGTGAGGACCACGGCGGCGAACTGAAGCTGGCGGACGCGCAGGACCTGAAGGGCGCGCGCTTCTGCATGATCTTCCCCCTTCAGAACTCAACCCCATCGGACGCCCCCCCGGCGTCGCAACGATAGAGAGGCGACATGCGAGTCACACCTGGCGGCGCCGACGTCCTGGTCGTCGATGACGAGGCCGACATCCGCGATCTGGTTTCCGGCCTGCTCGAGGATGAGGGCCACGCGGTGCGCACCGCGTCCAACTCTGAAGAAGCCCTGGCCGCCATCAAGGGCAGGAAGCCCTCGTTGCTGGTTCTGGACATCTGGATGCAGGGCGGCGGCATGGACGGGCTGGAGCTGCTCGACCTGGTCATGGAGCTGGACGCCGATCTGCCGGTGGTCATGATCTCGGGCCACGGCAACATCGAGACCGCTGTCAGCGCGCTCAAGCGCGGCGCCTATGACTTCCTGGAGAAGCCCTTCAAGTCCGACCGGCTGGTGCTGGTGGTCGAGCGGGCGCTGGAAGCCTCGACCCTCAAACGCGAGAACCGTCGCCTGCGCGCCCGGGCCTTCGTGCCCAAGGGCCTGATCGGGTCGTCCAACGCGGCCCAGCAGCTGCGCTCCACCATCTCCAAGGTGGCCCCGGCCAACAGCCGTGTTCTGGTCGCCGGCCCGCCCGGGTCGGGCAAGGAGCTGGTGGCCCGCCAGATTCACGACGGCAGCCCCCGCGCCCGCTCCGAATTCGTCGCCATCTCGGCGGCCGGCATGACGCCCGAACGCCTGGACGTGGAGCTCTTCGGCGAGGAAGGGGCGGGAGGACGCCCCTCCAAGATCGGCGTGTTCGAGCGGGCCCACAACGGCACCCTCTATCTGGACGAGGTGGGCGACATGCCCCGCGAGAGCCAGAGCCGCATCCTGCGGGTTCTGGTCGAGCAGCGTTTCCGCCGCGTGGGCGGCGACACCGACGTCCAGGTGGATGTGCGGGTCATCACCTCCACCTCACGCGATCTGCGTCATGAGATCGCCGAGGGGCGCTTCCGCGAAGATCTGTTCCACCGCCTGAACGTGGTGCCCATCCGCGTCCCGCCCCTGTCCGAGCGGCGCGAGGACATCGGCGAACTGGTCGACTATTTCGTCGACACCCTGTGCGAGTCCCAGGGCCTGTCCCGACGCAGGCTCAGTGATGACGCCCTGGCGGTGCTGCAGGTCCACGACTGGCCCGGCAATGTCCGCCAGCTGCGCAACAATGTGGAGCGCCTGCTGATCCTGGCCACCGGCGATGCGTCGGAGCCCATCACCGCCGACATGCTGCCGCAGGAGGTTGTCAACACCGGTGCGGCCGGCGCCCTGGGCGCCGAGCGGGTCATCGCCCTGCCTCTGCGGGAGGCGCGGGAGGTGTTCGAGCGGGAATATCTGACCGCCCAGATCATGCGCTTCGGCGGCAACATCTCGCGCACGGCCACCTTCATCGGCATGGAGCGGTCGGCGCTGCACAGGAAGCTGAAGTCGCTGGGCGTGGCGCCCGTGCGCGGCGGCGTCGAGGACGTGGAAGGAAACGGGGACTGATGTCGAGGGTCGCTTACGTCAACGGAGTTTATCGCCCACACGGCCAGGCGGTGGTCCATGTGGAGGACCGGGGTTTCCAGTTCGCCGACGGGGTCTATGAGGTCTGGTCCGTGGCCGACGGCCGGCTGGCCGATTTCGAGGGCCACATGACCCGTCTGTTCCGCAGTCTCGGCGAACTGCGCATCGATCCGCCCATGAGCCGCGAGGCCCTGACCCGGGTGCTGCGCGAGACGGTGCGGCGCAACCGGGTGCGCGACGGCATCGTCTATCTGCAGGTCACCCGCGGCACGGCTCGCCGCGACCACCCGTTCCCTCCGCCCGGCACCCCGCCCAGCGTCGTGGTCACGGCCAAGTCCATGAATTTCGACGCTCTGGAGGCCAAGGCCGCCAAGGGCATCACCGTCCTGACCCAGCCGGACAACCGCTGGGGCCGCTGCGACATCAAGACGGTGGGCCTGCTGCCCAACGTGCTGGCGAAACAGGCGGCGCTGGACGCCGGGGCCGGCGACGCCTGGCTGGTTGACGAGATGGGCCTGATCACCGAGGGCACCTCCAACAACGCCTGGATCGTGGACAAGGACGGCGCGCTGCGAACCCGCGACATCCAGGCCAACATCCTGCGCGGCATCACGCGCCAGACCCTGATGGAGATCGTCAAGGAAGAGGGCCTGACCGTCGACGAACGCCCCTTCAGCGTCGAGGACGCCAAACAGGCGCGCGAGCCTTCGTCACCTCCGCCTCGGCCTTCGTCCTGCCGGTGGTGGGCATCGACGGGGCGAAGATCGGCGACGGCAAGCCCGGCCCACTGGCGAAACGGCTGCGCGATCTCTATCTGGACAAGACCCGCGACGAAGCCATCTAGATCGTTGCCGTCGCGCCCGAGTGCGGGCTAGGGTCAGTCCACGGCGTATCCGCCGTCTCCGGCGTCCTCCCCGGCGTCGGTCGATCAACAACGAAGAACAGGACAAACCTGGCCATGTCGCAAGACAAGAGACAGAACCTTCAGGACACCTTCCTCAACAGCGTTCGCAAGACCAAAACCCCGCTGACGATCTTCCTGGTGAACGGCGTGAAACTGCAGGGCATCGTCACCTGGTTCGACAACTTCTGTGTGCTTCTGCGTCGCGACGGCCAGTCCCAGCTGGTCTACAAGCACGCTATCTCGACCATCATGCCTTCCGCGCCCGTGCAACTGTACGAGCCCGAGGCGGATGAGGACTGATTGACCTCCAAATTCATTGACCACGCCCCCGAGGTCCAGCGCGCGATCGTCATTCACCCCGACGGCCGCGGGACTTCCGCACGCCTGGCCGAGGAACGGCTGGAAGAGGCCGTCGGCCTGTCCGCCGCCCTCGATCTGGACGTGCGCGCCGCCGAGGTGGCCCGCCTGCGCCGCACCGTGCCCGCTACCTTGTTCGGCATGGGCAAGGTGGACGAGATCGCCGCCCTGATCCGTGCCGCCGAGGCCGATGTGGTGGTCATCGACGACGCCCTGACCCCGGTGCAGCAGCGCAATCTGGAGAAGGCGTGGGAGGTCAAGGTCATCGACCGCTCCGGCCTGATCCTCGAAATCTTCGGCCGTCGCGCCCGCACCGCCGAGGGGCGGCTGCAGGTGGAACTGGCCCGTCTGGACTATGAGCGTTCGCGGCTGGTGCGCACCTGGACCCACCTGGAGCGCCAGCGCGGCGGCACAGGCTCCACCGGCGGCCCTGGCGAAACCCAAATCGAGCTGGACCGGCGCATGATCGCCGACCGCATCGACAAGCTGAAGGCTGAGCTGGAGGACGTGCGCCGCACCCGCGCCCTGCACCGCAAGGCCAGAAAGCGCGTGCCGTTCCCCGCCGTGGCGCTGGTGGGCTACACCAATGCGGGCAAGTCGACCCTGTTCAACCGGCTGACCGGCTCGGAGGTCCTGGCCAAGGACCTGCTGTTCGCCACCCTGGACACCACCCAGCGCACCATCCGCCTGCCGCAGGGCCGCCCCGCCATCATCGCCGATACGGTGGGCTTCATTTCCGACCTGCCGCACGAACTGGTGGCCGCCTTCCGCGCCACGCTGGAAGAGGTGGGCGAGGCCGACCTGATCCTGCACGTGCGCGACATCGCCAGCACCGACACCGAGGCCCAGCGCCGCGACGTGGAGCAAGTGCTCGAACAGATCCCCGTGCCCGAGGGCCGCACCCGCCGGGTTCTGGAGGTCTGGAACAAGATCGACCTGCTGTCCGACGAGGACCGCGAGGCCGTGCTGGGCCAAGCCGCGCGCCAGCTTCAGGAGGGCAAGGCCGTCGCCGTGTCCGCCTGGACGGGGGAGGGGATCGAGACGCTGCGCGAGGCCATCGCCGCCCTGGTGGACGACGAACCGGAAACCCGCCTGACCCTGGACCCCGGTCAGGGCGAGGCCCTGGCCTGGCTGTACGAGCACGGCCGCGTCACCTTCCGCGACACTGACGCCGACGGCCGCGTCCATCTGGTCATCAAATTGCCCGCCGCCGCGCTGGGCCGGTTCGAACAGCGCTTCGGCTTGTAATCCGGCGCGCGTCAGCTTGCCGGCAATCCGCCCGTCTGTCTCAGCCCCTCGAACAGGGCGATCGCCGCCGAGGTGGCCAGATTCAGGGAGCGGGCCTCGGGCCGAATCGGAATGAACAGCCGCGCGTCCGCTGCCGCATGCACGAAATCGGGCGCCCCGGCGGTTTCCCGCCCGAACAGCAGGCGATCGTCCGGACGAAAAGTGAAGTCGGTCATGACCCGGGCCGCCTTCGTCGTGAACAGAATCAGCCGCCCCGGCTGTCCGGCGCCGCCATAGGCGTGCCAGTCGTCATGCACCGTCATGTGAGACAGGGGGCCGTAATCCAGCGCCGCACGCTTCATGGCGCGGTCGTCCAGGGTGAAGCCGGTGGGCCGGATCACATCGAGCGGAACCCCGAAACAGGCCGACAATCGGATGCAGGCGCCCACGTTCTGGGGAATGTCAGGTTGAAAAAGGGCGAGACGCATTCTAAGGCCCTCATACGCGCGGGGCGGGGCCTTGTCGCGGCCTTAATTGCGAACGCTTCGCACAGAAGCGTCAGTGACTTGCGGCGAACCGCCGCAAAACAGGGCCGAGGCATGGACTGGACGGCCCCGCAGGGTTTACGCACCACATCGACGGTCCGTTCCGGATCGGCGCTGGGTTCTGCAGAGGTGAGACATTGGCCGAATCGGTCGTGCATCCTGAGGGTGAGGGGCAAGACCCGAACCGTCGTGATTTCATTCACATCGCCGCGGGGGCCGCTGCGGCCGGCGCCGGCGTGGCGGCCGTCTGGCCCCTGATCAATTCCATGAACCCTGCGGCCGACACCCTGGCCCTGGCGTCTATCGAGTTCGACCTGACCAAGGTTCAGGAAGGTCAGCAGGTGGTCATCAAGTGGCAGGGCAAGCCGGTGTTTGTGCGCTACCGCACCCCGGCCGAGATCGAACGCGCCCGCGCCGAGGACTCCGCCGCCCTGCCGGATCCCCAGACCGACGCCGAGCGCGTCATCGAGGGTCACGAGCAGTATCTGGTGCTGGTGGGCTCCTGCACGCACCTGGGTTGCGTGCCGACCTTCGGCACCGGTGACTTCGGCGGCTGGTTCTGCCCGTGCCACGGGTCGCACTATGACACCTCGGGGCGTATCCGCCGGGGTCCGGCGCCCGCCAATCTGGTGGTCCCGACCTATGAGTATCTGAACGACACCCGGATCCGGATCGGCTGAGCGCGGACGTAAGAGAGATCATGAGCGACCACGAATCCACCTACGTCCCCAAGACCGCTTTCGAGCGGTGGATGGACAGCCGTCTGCCGATCATTCGATTCGGCGCGGACTACATGAGTCTGCCGACCCCCAGGAACCTCAACTACTGGTGGACCTTCGGCGGCATCCTGATGCTGTGCCTGGGCATCCAGATCGTGACCGGCATCCTGCTGGCCATGCACTATGTGCCCAACACAGAAATGGCCTTTGAATCGGTCGAGCGCATCATGCGCGACGTGAACGGGGGCTGGTTGATCCGCTATGTCCACGCCAACGGCGCCTCGATGTTCTTCATCGCGGCCTACATCCACATGCTGCGCGGCCTGTACTACGGCTCGTACAAGGCGCCGCGAGAGATGATCTGGATCGTCGGCTGCCTGATCTTCTTCCTGCTGATCGGCACCGCCTTCCTGGGCTACGTCCTGCCCTGGGGCCAGATGTCGTTCCACGGCGCGGTGGTGATCACCAACCTGATCGGCTCGATCCCGGTGGTGGGCGGTCCGATCCTGACTTGGCTGCAGGGCGGTCCGGCCATCGACAACGCGACCCTCAACCGCTTCTTCTCGCTGCACTATCTGCTGCCGTTCCTGATCGCCGGCTGCGTGGTGCTGCACCTGTGGGCCCTGCACCACGCCGGTCAGAACAACCCGGTGGGGATCCTGATCCCCAAGGAGCGCCAGGCTAAGGACACCCTGCCTTTCCACCCGTACTACACGGTCAAGGACGGCTTCGCGGTGATCCTGTTCCTGCTGCTGTTCTCCTACTTCGTGTTCTTCAACCCGAACGCCCTGGGCCACGCCGACAACTTCATTCCGGCCAACCCGCTGGTGACGCCGGCGCACATCGTGCCGGAATGGTACCTGCTGCCGTTCTACGCGATCCTGCGCGCCATCCCCGACAAGTTCGGCGGCGTGGTGGCCATGTTTGGCTCCATCGGCATCCTGTTCGTCCTGCCTTGGCTGGACCGGTCGCGCATCCGCTCCATGCGCTATCGCCCGATCATGAAGGTGCTGTTCGTCCTGTTCGTGGTGAACGGCTTCATCCTGGGCTGGTGCGGCGCCGAGCTGCCGGACGCCCATGTGATCGGCAACTTCTCCACCTTCACCGTCTATGACGGCGACCTGAACAGCTTCCTGTGGCTGGGGCGTTTCGCGACCCTCTACTACTTCGCTTTCTTCCTGGTCATGCCGTTCGTGGCGCTGAAGGAGAAGCCGCTTCCGGTCCCGAGCTCCATTTCCGAACCCGTCCTGGCCCCCGAGGCCGCCATCGAGAAGAAGGGTTGAGCGCGATGACGCGTCCTGTCGCCAAAGCCCCCCGCATGGCCGTGAAGGCCGCCTTCGTCGCCGCCGTCGCCGCCCTGGGCCTGACCGCCGCTTCCCCCGCGCTTGCCGCGGGTGAGGCCAAGCATCCGCGCTCCGGCAACTTCAGCTTCGAAGGGCCCTTCGGCACCTTCGATCAGGGTCAGCTGCAGCGGGGCTACAAGGTCTATCGCGAGGTCTGCGCCGCCTGTCACGGCATGGACCTGCTGTCCTTCCGCAACCTGGCCGAAGAAGGCGGGCCGTTCTGGGATCCGCACGAAAGCAACCCCAACAACAACCGCTTCGTCCGCGCCCTGGCCGCCGAGTTCGAGATCGCTGACATCGATTCCGAAACCGGCGAGGCGGTGCTGCGTCCGGGCACGCCGGCCGACAGCTTCCCGAACCCGTATCCGAACGCCACGGCCGCGGCCGCGGCCAACGGCGGCGCCTTCCCGCCCGACCTGTCGGTCATGGCCAAGGCCCGTCACGACGGCGCCAACTACATCTACTCGCTGTTGTCCGGCTATGAGGAGGCCCCCGAGGGTCTGCGCATCGCCTCGGGCCAATACTACAATCCGTATATGGCTGGTGACATGACGCCCTTCTGGGACGGCGATCCGGACCATGTGCCTTACGGCGGCTTCATCGCCATGCCGAACCCGCTGCGGGCCGGTCAGGTGACCTATGACGACGGCACCGAGGCGACCGTCGACCAGATGTCGCGCGATGTCTCGGCCTTCATCGCCTGGGCGTCCGACCCTCGCGCGGTGGAGCGCAAGCGCACCGGTCTGGCGGTGATGATCTATCTGCTGCTGTTCGCGGGCCTGACCTACGCCAGCTACCGCCGCATCTGGCGCGGCGTCGCGCACTGACCGCCAGCATATGACCAGACGAAAGGCCCGTGAATCGCTTCACGGGCCTTTTGCTTTTTCGGCCTGCGCCTGCGTTCAGCCGCCGCGCGCCGCCGCGATGGCCTGAGCCACCACCTGCGGGTCGATCCCGTCGGTGGCGCGTCCGTTGACGATGAAGGTCGGGGTGCCCTGAAGGTTCATCTGGCGCGCCGCGTCGTGAATGTCGCCTACATGGCGCTCGGCCGCCTCGGACGTGATGAAGGCGCGCGCGGCGTTCATATCCACGCCGGCTTCCTGCAGGATCTGATCCACCGCCGCCACGTCCAGCGCCGGTTCGGCCATCAGGGCCTGATGGACCTCCAGATACCGGCCCTGGGCGTGGGCGGCCAGGGCGGCGCGGGCGGCGTAATTGGAGGTGGCGTCGTCGCCCCGGTCCAGGATCGGCCATTCCTTGAAGACGAAGCGCACATCCGGGTTGGCCTGGATCAGCGCCAGCATGCCCGGCGCCACCGACTTGCAGCCCGGACAGCGGTAATCGAAGAACTCGATCACCGTGGCCGCCGCCTGCTCCGGCGCGGGGCCCACGGCGGGGTCTCGCGGATCCGGGGCGATCAGGGAGGGGTCGGCGGATATGGCCGCGTTGATCGCCTCGGTTCCGGCCGCCTGCTGCTGGATCTGCCGCGCCTGCAGCATTTCCTCCAGCACCTCGGGATGGCTGAGCAGATAGGCGCGCACCCGTCCGTCAAAGTCCCCGCCGGTGATCCACGGCAGGGCCGAGACGCCCAGCGCGACCACGGACACGCCCAGGGCGGCCAGCCCGAGGCGGGGATCGCGGGTCCAGCCAGAGCGGCCGGAAGGGAGCTCGGCCGGGCGGTCGGCGTCGTCGGTCATGAAATCTCCTGGGGGCTCAGTGCTGATGCGCGGGCGTGTGCGACAGGCGTCGCGCCGTCACGTCTTCATAAAGGGACCGCGGCCGTTCGCCCTGGCGACGATCCAGGTCTTCCAGGTCCTCGGGCGTGGCGCCGGAGGCCAGCACGATGTCCACCGCCCGCCGCCACTCGACCGATCCGGGATCGAGCATGTCGCGGGCCCGCAGGGCGAACTGCGTCGCCTGACGCTGCTGGCCCACGGAGAAGTGGAACTCGGCCGAGGCCAGGCGCGCCTCGCCCTCCAGGCCCAGCGTCGCATAGGCCTGAGACATCAGCCGCCAGGCCATGGGATTGTTCGGTTCATCGATCGTGGCGCGGCGCAGCTCGGTGATCGCGCGCTCCAGCACCGTCTCGTCATGGGTCTCGATCAGGGCGTGCGCCAGATTGATGCGCAGGAGGGGCGCGTCCTGCGGCATCAACTCCACCGCGCGGGCATGGGCCGGCACGGCGTCGGCGGGAGAGCCCGCCTCGAACAGGATCTGACCCTTGAGCTCCCAGTAGTAGGGATTTTCCGGGTCCTCCGCGATCAGGACGTCCACGGCGTCCACCGCCCGCTGGGTTTCGCCCTGGCGATACCAGGCGATGGCCCGGGCATAGCGGGCGGGCAGGGAGGTGTCGCTTTCGCGATAGGTGCGGAAGGTCTGGGCGGGCGGATTCAGGAACGCATCGATCTTGGCCAGCATCAGGGCGTGCTGACCGGCCCAGTGCTCCGGCTCGACGGCGTCATGGTTGGGCAGGTTCTCGACCGGTCGACGCAAGTTCTCGATCCGTCGCGACGACAGCGGGTGGCTGCGGAAATAGGGATAGCGGCGGGCGTCGGAAAACACTTCCTGCGCCCGGAATTCCTCGAAGAACTCCACCAGGCCCCGCGCCGACAGGCCCGCGCGGTCCAGCGCCTGGGCGCCGGTCAGGTCGGCCTCGCCCTCCTGGCTCTGCATGTACTGCAGCGCGCCGATGGTGCCGAAATAGCCCGAGCTGCCCAGCAGCGCCGCGCCCGCGTCCGGCGCGCCCGCCGCGATGGCCAGGGCGCCCAGGGCCATGGACACCAGGAAAGGCTGCATGCCTGCGTCGGACGCCCCGTCCCGCAGGGTGTGGCGGTTTTTGATGTGCCCGGCCTCGTGGGCGATCACGCCCAGAAGCTGGCCCGGGTTGTCGGTCTCCAGGATCAGGCCTGTGTGGAAGCCCATGATCTGCCCGCGCGTGGCGAAGGCGTTCAGGGTCGGGTCGTTGATCAGCAGGATGGTGACGTCATCCGGCTCCAGTCCCATGGCGTCCAGCACCGGGTCGGACCATTCACGGATGATGGCCTCGACCTCGGTGTCACGGATGATGGACTGGGCGGAAGCGGTCTCCGCCGTGAACAGTCCTGTCGCCAGGACCGCAGCTGCGGCGACGCCCGAAACGAGACGACGAGGCAAGGCCATGTTCGAACTCCTCGACTTCAGCCCCCGCGCCCCCGCATCAATCTAGCGTCCCCGCCTCAGCGGCGCCACCACCCGCGCTTGGGTTTGGCGGGCGGGGCGGAAATCTGGGCGTCATCCGCCTCGATGATCGCCGCCACGTCGGGTTTCGCTGCGGGTTCAGGGCGGGGCTCCGGCGCGGCCGGGGCCACGGCCGGTTCCGGCGCCTGTTCCGGTTCGGGCTCAGCCTGCGCCTGGATGGGCTCGGGCTCGGGCCGGGGCGATTCGGCGGGGGCCTCATTCACCACCACGACCGGTTCGGCGGCTGCGGTCTCCGGCGCCTCGCCCGCCACATCGGCGGCGGGCTTGCGGCGAACGCGTCGACGCTTGGGCGCTTCGACAGCGGCCTCGATCGGAGCGGGAACGGTGTCCGGCTCCACGTACGGCTTGGCTTCGCTGGGCGTCATGCCTTCCGACGCCGCACGCGCCTTGGCGGCTTCATGGCGGCTGCGGCGGGGCTGCGCGGGCTTTTCAGCCCGTTCGGTCTGTTCGCTGCGTTCCGGCCGTTCGGCCGACTCGCTGCGTTCGGGGCGTCCGCCCTCCATCAGGTCCAGCGGGTTGAACCAGACATAGGGGTCCTGCACCGACGGCGTGCGGCCGCGCACCCAGGTGTAGGCGTCGCGATCGCCCTCTTCACGCGCGCGGCGACCGCCACGGCGTCCACGGCGGCGGCGACGGCCGCCTTCGTCATCATTGCCCGCGGCCTCGAAAGAGTCGTCCTCGCGGGCCGGGGCGGCGCCGGACTCGTCATCCTCGCCGCCGCGTCCGCCACGGCGGCGACGACGCCGGCGACGGCCGCGGCCTTCGCCGTTTCCATCGTTCTCGTCAGTCCCGTCGCGGGCTTCGGTCCGTTCGCCGCCACCCCGATCCGAGGTCTCGGTCTCTTCGGAATCGTCGTCTTCGTACTCGTCCTCATCGTCGTCATCCTCGACGGCGAGATCATCGATGTCGTCGATGGACGAGGGCAGGGCCTTGTCCTGATACGGCGGCTCGAAGTCCTCGTTCGTCTCGGTGCGCTCGATGACGTGTTCGCTCTGGGCCAGGCTGTCGTCCACGATCACGTTGACGAACAGGCCGCGCTGTTCCTCCAGGCGGCTCAGATGGGCGCGCTTGTGGTTCAGGACGTACAGGGCCACCGCCGTGCACAGGCGCAGGTTCACCGACCCGGCGCCGCCCTTGCCCGCCTCGATGTCCACCAGTCGCAGGGCCATCAGGGCGGCGGATTCCACCGACCGGATGCGCCCGGCGCCCTGACAGTGCGGGCAAACCTCGGTGGCGCCTTCCAGCACGCCGATGCGGCGACGCTGGCGGCTGATCTCCATCAGGCCGAAGATCGAGATCTTGCCCATCTGGACGCGGGCCCGGTCCGTGGACAGGGCGTCCTTGAGGACCTTCTCGACCGACCGGTTGTTCTTGGCCTCATCCATGTCGATGAAGTCGATGACCACCAGCCCGGCCAGGTCGCGCAGGCGCAGCTGGCGCGCGGCCTCCACGGCCGCTTCCATGTTGGTCTTGTAGGCCGTCTGCTCGACGTTGCGCTCCTTGGTGGCGCGCCCCGAGTTGACGTCGATGGCCACCAGGGCCTCGGTCTGGTTGATCACCAGATAGCCGCCGGACTTCAGCGGCACCACCGGCTGGTGGATCTGGTGCAGGATGTCCTCGATGCCCTGGGCCGCGAACAGCGGCTTGGAGCCCTTGTACAGGTGCACCTTCTTGGCCTGCGACGGCATCAGCACGCGCATGAAGTCCCGCGCCTCGCGCCAGCCTTCCTCGCCCTCGACCTGGATGCCGTCGAAATCCTTGTCGAACATGTCGCGCACGGCGCGCCGGACAAGGTTCTCTTCCTCATAGATCAGCGAGGGCGCATTGGAGTTCAGCGTCGTCTCGCGGATCGTCTCCCACAGGCGCAGCAGATATTCGTAGTCGCGCTTGATCTCGGCCTTGGTGCGCTTGGCGCCGGCCGTGCGGATGATCAGGCCCATGCCCTTTGGCACTTCCAGCGCCGCCGCCGCCGCCTTCAGGCGCTTGCGGTCTGTGGCCTGGGTGATCTTGCGCGAAATGCCGCCGCCCTTGCCGGTGTTGGGCATCAACACGCAGTAGCGGCCGGCCAGCGACAGCCACGTGGTCAGGGCCGCGCCCTTGGCCCCGCGCTCGTCCTTGACCACCTGCACCAGCAGGATCTGACGGCGCTTGATGACGTCCTGGATCTTGTAGCGCCGCATCAGGCGACGCTTCAGGCGTTCTTCCTCGGCCGGACCGCCTTCGGACTCGTCATCGGCGCTTTCACGCTCGAGCTGCTCGTCGCCGTCATCGTCCGTCTCGGCCATGATGGCTTCGCGGTCGGCGACCGGGATCTGGTAGTAGTCCGGGTGGATTTCGTTGAAGGCCAGGAAGCCGTGGCGATTGCCGCCGTATTCCACGAAGGCCGCCTGCAGGCTGGGCTCTACGCGGGTGACCTTGGCCAGATAGATGTTGCCGCGCAGCTGTCGCCGCGCCTTGGATTCAAAATCAAATTCCTCGACCTGGCGGCCATCCACGATGGCGACGCGCGTTTCTTCCGCGTGCGCCGCATCGATCAGCATTGTCTTCGACATTAAGGGTATCTCCAGGGCGCGCCGGACCTCGGCCTTCGATCAGGAAGGCGCGAGCGGCTCGCCGGTATGGTGTGAGGGGCATGGCCCGCGTCGATCCCAAGGCCAAGCGGACGCGGGCGCGATTTGCGCCGGCTGCGTCGTCAGGCTGCGGGGAGACGGAAGGCGTCAGGCCCATGGTTGTTATCGTTTGCTCCAAGACCGGTGCGCACGCGGCGCTATCGGCCTCAGGTGAGCGAGTCGGCCGGATGGTCCGGAAAACCCGTCGGATAAGGCGGAATTGGGCCGTTCACGCACCTTCGCGGCGAGCGACCCGTGCATAGCATAGTGATGCGCGGGGCGAATGGAAAGCGCCGTCCGCCTTAACCCGTTGCTCACCACGGCATGGCATGGTGGTGGAAAGAACACTTTAATTGGTGGGTGCATCGCGCATGTCGCGAATGGTCGAGAGCTTTGCTGGACAAGAAGGCCGTGTTCGTCGCGGCCTGTTGATCCTTGCCGCCCTGATCGTTTTCGCGGTGGGCGTTCTGGCGGCGGGGGCCGGTCTGGCCCTGGGCGCCCAGGGCGATGTGCTGCGTGTGCGCTTCGGCGGCGACGCCGAGCGGACCCGCATCGTGGTGGACATGGAGCGGACCGCCCGCGGTTCCGTCCGTGAGTCGGGCGAGGCCGGGCGTGTGGTGCTCAGCCTGTCCGGTGTCTCGGCCGCGCAGGGCGTCAGCGGGCGCGGCCTGGGCCTCGTGCGCGCCTATGAAATGCAGGGATCCGGCCGCGGCGCGGAGCTGCGGCTGGAGCTGGCCGGCGGCGCCGAAGTGGAGCGCCGCTTCCTGCTGCCCCCCGGCGACGGGATCCCCCACTATCGCTATGTCATCGACCTGAAGGCCACCGACGCGGCCGCGGCCCCCCGGCCCGAGCGCAATCCGCCGCGGACGGTTTCCGCCCCTCAGAGGCGCGAGCGGCCCCTGATCGTCATCGACGCCGGCCATGGCGGGCACGATCCCGGAACCCTGGGCGGGCGCGTCAACGAAAGCGCCGTGACGCTCCAGGCGGCCCAGGATCTCAAGACCGAGATCGAACGCATCGGCGGCTACCGCGTCATGCTGACCCGCACGTCGGACGTCTATGTCACTCGCTCGCGCCGGGTCGCCATGGCCCGCGAGGCCGGGGCGGACCTGTTCATCTCGCTGCACGCCGATGCGGGTAACGACCGCACCACGCGGGGCGCCAGCGTCTACACCCTGTCCGAACAAGGCGCCGTGCGCGCCGTGCGCCAGGCCACCAGCCGCGACG
Organism: Brevundimonas abyssalis TAR-001; assembly: GCF_000466985.1. GTDB lineage: Bacteria > Pseudomonadota > Alphaproteobacteria > Caulobacterales > Caulobacteraceae > Brevundimonas > Brevundimonas abyssalis. Next base: position 20,249 of record NZ_BATC01000017.1, on the reverse strand, counting down.
GCTGGCACGCCGATCTCCAGCTGCCCGGCCGCGATCCCACGGTCGACCGCATCCTGCTGGACATGACCCAGCGCGCCACCCAGAACCGTTCGGCCCAGGCGGCGCGCGTCCTGCTGACCCATCTGGAGGCCTCGGGCCATCCGATGCTGAACCGCAGCCACCGCGACGCTAATTTCGAGGTCCTGCTGGCCCCCGACGTCCCGGCCCTGCTGCTGGAGATGGGCTTCATGACCAATCCCGACGACGAGCAGCTCCTGACCGACGAACGCGGCCGCACCCGCCTCATGCGCGCCACTGCGCAGGGCATCGACCGCTATTTCACCCAGCCGGACGCGGGCCTGATGGTGGCGGGCGCCGGTCAGGCGGGCGGCGGACGCTGACCGTACCATCTTGCGTGGCCTGACCTTCTCATCCGGACTGGCGCCCTCGCCGGACGCGGGCTAATACCGGCCATATGGGGCGATTTTCGGAGTTCCGCGTGAAGTCTATCGGCGAACGCTGGTTCGTTCTGGCCGGCATCGGCCTGCTGGGCGCCATCGCCCTGGCGGGGCTTCTGCTGGCCATTTACGCCGCCTGGCTTTTCCATGACCTGCCCGACGCGGGCGAGCTGGCGGAATACCGTCCGGCCACGGCCACGCGCGTCTATGCGGGCGACGGAACCCTGATCGGCGAATTCTCCCAGGAACGCCGGATCTATGTGACCTACGACCAGATCCCGGCCCCGGTGGTCCAGGCGTTCCTGGCGGCCGAGGACTCCAACTTCTTCCAGCACGGCGGCATCGACGTGGGCGGCGTCAGCCGGGCCATGTTCAAGAACGTGCTGAACGCGGTGCAGGGCCGGCGGCTCGAGGGCGGATCGACCATCACCCAGCAGGTGGCCAAGAACGTCCTGCTGACCAATGAGAGCACCATCGGCCGCAAGCTGCGCGAGGCGATCCTGGCCAGCCGCCTCGAGGCGACCCTGTCCAAGGAGCAGATTCTCGAACTCTATCTGAACGAGATTTTCCTCGGCTATCGCTCCTATGGCGTGGCCTCGGCCGCGTTCAACTATTTCGGCAAGTCGCTGGACCAGCTGACGGTCGATGAAGCCGCCTTCCTGGCCGCCCTGCCCAAGGGTCCCAACAACTATCACCCCATCCGCCGCCCCGAGGCGCCCTGGACCGCCGCAACTGGGTGCTGGGCGCCATGCGCTCGAACCGGTTCATCACCGAGGAGGCGTACGAGGCCGCCCGCGCCCGCCCGCTGACCACCCAGGACGCGCCGCGCCGGGCCCAGTATCGGGACGCCGACTTCTTCGTGGAGGAGGCCCGCCGCCGGGCCCTGGGCATGTTCGGCGAGGACATCAACGCCGGCGGCTACTACATGCGCACGACGCTGGATCCGTCGCTGCAGTCCGCCGCCCGCGATGCCCTGATGCAGGGGCTCGAGGACTATGACCGCCGCCATGGTTGGCGCGGGGCATGGGGCAATGTGGACATCGCGGAGGGCTGGCAGGACGAGGCGTCCGAGCAGTCCGCCCCGCCCGAGCGCCGCGAATGGCGCGCCGCCGTGGTGGAGAGCGTCGGCGACGGCGTGCGCATCCGCACCGCCCAAGACGACCAGACCGGAACCCTGCTGTCCGCCGACGTGGCGTGGGCCCGCGCGGGCGCGGGTCTCGAGGTCGGCGACCTGATCTTTGTCGAGCCGGCCGAGGGCGGACAGTTCGCCCTGAAACAGGTGCCCGCCGTGAACGGCGCCCTTGTGGCCATGGAGCCCCAGTCGGGTCGCGTGCTGGCCATGGTCGGCGGCTATTCCTACGCCCTGTCCAGCTTCAACCGCGCCACCCAGGCGGAACGCCAGCCGGGCTCGGCCTTCAAGCCCATCGTCTACGCCGCAGCCCTGGAGGGGGACTTCACCCCGTCCAGCATCGTGCTGGACGCGCCGATCTCGTTCCCGGGCGGGGCCGGCGGGCGTCCGTGGACGCCCGAGAACTACAGCCGCCAGTACTACGGCCCCCAGACCCTGCGCCGGGGGCTGGAGTTGTCGCGCAACGTCATGACCGTGCGTCTGGCCCAGGCGGTGGGCATGGACGAAGTCGTCCAGCTCGCGGAGGACATGGGCGCGGGCGACGACATGGAGCCGAATCTGTCGCTGTCGCTGGGGGCGGGGGAGACCACGCCCTATCGCCTGACCGCCGCCTACGCCGCCTTCGCCAACGGAGGACGCCGGGTCGAGCCCTATCTGATCGAGCTTGTGCAGGACCGCAACGGCCGCACCATCTATCGCGCCGACGACCGGGCCTGCCGCACCTGCGGCCGCGGTTTCGACGGCGGCGCCTCGCCCCGGCTGACGCCGCGCGGGGAGCAGGTCATCGACGCCATCACCGCCTACCAGATCAGCTCCATGCTCGAAGGCGTGATCCAGCGCGGCACCGGCGTGCGCGCCCGGGGCCTGGGCCCCTGGGTGGCGGGCAAGACCGGCACCACCAACGAATACCGCAGCGCCTGGTTCGTGGGCTACACCACAGACATCGTGGTCGGGGTCTTCATCGGCTTCGACGACAACCGGTCGCTGGGCTCCGGCGAAGCGGGCGCCGCGACGGCCGTGCCGGTGTTCATCAACTTCATGACCGAGGCGCTCAAGGAGCGGCCGGCCCGCCCGTTCGTGCGGCCCCGCAATGCGATCTTCCGGACCGTCAACGGCATCGAGGAGGCGTTCCGCCCGGGCACCGAGCGCCGCGTCGAGCCGACGCCGGAGCCTCAGACGTGGGAAGGCCCGCAGGCCTACACCGACGTTCTGCGCCGTGAAGCCGAGGCCCAGCGTCAGGCCCAGCAACAGCAACAGGCCTCGCCCCAGCCCGCCGAACCCGCGCCTGCGCCACAGCGGGAGCCCGCAGAAGACTTGAGCGGGCTGTACTGACCGATTAGATCAAGCATTCGCCGCCGCCCGAATCCTCGGGCGGCGCACCTGTTTTCGCTTCGGGAGTGATGCGATGAGACCGGATGTCGAGGCCGCCAAGGCCGACATCGAGCAGAGCCTGGCTCTGCTCAGGAGGCGTCTTTGACTGGGAGCCTGCCCTCCGAAAACTCGACGAGCTGAACGCTCGCGTCGAAGACCCCACCCTGTGGGACAACCCTGACCAGGCCCAGGCCCTCAGCCGTGAACGCTCGCGGCTGGAGACCCAGATCAACGCCGTGCGGGAGATGGAGAACGGTCTGGAAGAGGCCGTCATGCTGTCCGAAATGGCCGACGAGGAAGGCGACGAGGCCACCCTCGAGGACGCCCGCGCCAGCCTCAAGACCATCAAGGACCGCGCCGCCCGCGCCGAGCTGGAGGCCCTGCTGTCCGGTGAGGCAGACGGCAACGATGCCTATCTGGAGGTCAACTCCGGCGCCGGGGGCACCGAGTCCAACGACTGGGCCGGCATGCTGCTGCGCATGTACAGCCGCTGGGCCAAGTCACGCGGCTACGAGGTCGAGATCCAGGAAGAGACCGACGGCGAGCAGGCGGGCGTCAAGTCCGCCACCATCCAGATCTCCGGCCCCAACGCCTATGGCTGGCTGAAGTCTGAGTCCGGCGTGCACCGTCTGGTGCGCATCAGCCCCTTCGATTCAGCAGCCAAGCGTCACACCTCCTTCGCCTCCATCGGCGTCTCGCCGGTGGTGGATGACACCATCGAGATCGACATCAATCCGTCGGACGTGCGCACGGACACCTACCGGGCCTCCGGCGCGGGCGGTCAGCACATCAACAAGACGGATTCCGCCGTCCGCCTGACCCACGTCCCCACCAACACCGTGGTGGCGTGCCAGGCCGGGCGCTCACAGCACCAGAACCGCGAGCAGGCCTGGAAGATGCTGCGTGCGCGCCTGTACGAGCTGGAGCTTCAGAAGCGCGAAGCCGCGGCCCAGGCCCTGGCCGACGCCAGGACCGACATCGGCTGGGGCCACCAGATCCGCAGCTACGTCCTGCAGCCCTATCAGATGGTCAAGGATCTGCGCACCAACGTCGAGACGTCCGACACCGACGGCGTGCTGAACGGCGATCTGGACGCCTTCATGGGGGCCGCCCTGGCCGCGCGCGTGGGCGACAAGCGGGGCGAGGCGGCCGAGGACTGATCGGCCGCCCCTCTCGTGATCAGGCTGAGGTCTTGGCCTGGAACGGCTGGATGGTGTCTTCGCCCGAAGGGGCCGGCGTCGAAGCCTGCGTGGCGCTGGGCGCCGCAGCCGGGGCGGTCGACGAGGTCGATGCGGTCGGGGCCGGCCCGGCCGAAGGCGCGGCGTCGCGGCGGCCCTGGATGCAGCGGCCCTGGAAATAGGCCCCCACGTCAATGGACAGCTGTTCATGGGTGATGTCGCCGTCCACATAGGCGGTGCCCAGCAGCTTGATCTGCTTGCCGTTCACGCCGCCGACGATGCGCCCGCGCACCTCGACGTAATCCGCCGAGACATTGCCCTCGACCGCGCCGGTCTCGCCGACGATCAGGCGGCCGACCCGCAGGTCGCCCTTGACCGTGCCGTCCACCTGCAGGTCGCCGGCGCCGGAGACATTGCCCTCGAAGGTCAGGTCGGCCGACAGGGTGGACAGGCCCTTGCCCGTCGGAACCTGTGACGGCATCGAGGCCGCTTGTTGGGGCGCCGCCGAGGCCGCCGGGCGCTTGGCCTGGCTGGGCGACGGCAGGTCGGGCAGGGGCGGGATCGGCTCTTCCGACCGGAGGGGCTTGGCGGCAGGCTTAGTTTTGTTGAACAATTTGTTCTCCGGCTCTCATGAAGCGGGCGGGATTCTGGGGTCGGCCGTTCATCCACACTTCGTAATGCAGATGCACGCCCGTGGAGCGCCCGGTGGTGCCCATGCCGCCGATCCGGTGGCCGACGGCGACGCGCTGGCCCGGCTGGACGGCGATGGTGTGGAGGTGGGCGAAGCGGGTCTTGAACCCGCCGCCATGGTCGATCTCGACCGTGCGGCCATAGCCGCCGCGCACGCCCGCGAAGGAGACGACGCCCGGCGCCGTGGCCAGGATCGGCGTGTTGCGCGGCGCGGCGAAGTCCTGGCCCTGATGCAGGGCGGGACGGCCGTTGAAGGGATCAAAGCGGACGCCGAAGCCCGAGGTGGTGCGCGCCGCGCCCACCGGACGGTCGAACGGCAGCCGCTCGGCGGCGTCGGCCAGGCTCCGCATGTCGGACAGATTGTGAGCGGCGCTGCGGATGCGCATGGCGAAGGCCTCGTCCACGTCCAGCACGGCGGCCAGGGCGCGCGGATCCCGCGCCTCCACCAGCGGTCCGCCCAGGGCCGTGCCTGCTCCGGCGTAGGCCGAGGGGTTCAGTCCCGCCAGCCGGAAGGCCAGACGCAGGCGCTCGGCGCGATTGTCGGCGAAGGATTCGGCGCGGGCGATCAGGCGTTCCTGATCCGCCTGCACGGCGGCGATGCGGCGAATGGGAGAGTTGGTGTCGGGGTCCAGCGGACGGGCGGGGGCCAGAACCTCTTCCGAGCCGGGGATGCCGTTGAACATGCCCATCACCTGGGTCAGGGCGGCGTGGCGCCGCTCGACCATCTGGGCGGTTTCCTCCAGCGAGCCGGTGGTCGCCGACATGCGCATGACGGCGCTTTCCAGTCGCGCCTGCAGATCGGCATTGACCCGTTCGGAGGCGGCGCGGGTGCGGGCGATTTCCGCCTCGGCCCGGCTTTCGGCCAGGGCGCCCAGCATGAAGCCGCCGCTTGAGATCACCATCCAGCCGCCCAGAACCGTCGCAGCGCCGGCCGCCAGCATCTGCCGCCCGGTGGTCAGCACATAGCCGCGGGTCTCACCGTTGCACCTCAGATAGAGATGCCGTTCCGGAAAGATTCGCTCGATCAGATCCGAGAGCTGAGAAGCGAAGGTTCTAATCATCGGTTAACGTCCCCCAACGCAGGCCGTCGTTATCCGTGAACAGTCACGCTCGTGCAAGGGAGTTCACGCAAAGAACGACGAGGCCCGTCCGGATTTCGCCGCATACGATGCTGACGACGGTTAACTTCGCCTGCTGCGTGTATTTCAGCGAATCTGGACTGGGGTATCGTCGCTATTCCAGCCATTATGAACGCTGACCATGACGACCGTATAAAGGGCGGCGCCTAAGCCCCCTTAACCGCGTCCAGCACCGCTTGGGCGTGGCCGGGCACCTTCACCTTGCGCCAGACCCGCCGCACCTTCCCCTCGGGATCGATCAGGAAGGTCGCCCGTTCGATGCCCATGAACTTGCGGCCGTACAGCATCTTCTCGCCCCACACGCCGTAGCGCTCGCACACGTCGCCGCCGTCGTCGGACGCCAGGGTGACGTTCAGCTCGTGCTTGTCCTTGAACCGGTCCAGCTTCTTCACCGGGTCCTTGGACACCCCCACCACCACGGCGTTGACGCGTCCGAACGCCGTCTTCAGCGCCGAGAAATCCTTGCTCTCGTTGGTGCAGCCGGGCGTGTCCGCCTTGGGATAGAAATACAGCGCCACCCACTGACCCTTCAGCCCGTCCAGGCTCACCTGGCCGCCGTTGTCCGTGGCCATGTCGAATGCGGGGGCTTCCGAGCCTTCGAGGTTATCCGTCATTTTTTACTCCGCTCATCCCCGCGCACGCGGGGACCCAGTCCGACGCATCCTTGAGATCGCCGAGGCGCACCTCATCATACAGGTCACGCCAGTCGGGATTGTTCTCTTCTATCATCTGCACCTTCCAGCGCCGCTTCCATTTCTTGATTTGCCGCTCACGACGGAAAGCGCCGTCTCGGGAGTCATGAACCTCGAACCAGACCAGCTGATCCACGCCATACTGTGCCGTGAACCCTTGGAATGTCTTCGCCTTGTGTTGGCTGACGCGAGCGATGAGATCGTCGGTCGAGCCGGTGTAGAGTGTGCCGTTTCTGCGGCTGGCCAGGGTGTAGGTGTAGAAGGCCACGATCCAGCCTGCTCCGATCTGGGTCCCCGCGTGCGCGGGGATGAGCGGAATTTAGATGGGTTTCACGAGCACGATCTGGCCACGCTTGCCAAGCTTCACCTTGAATGCCCCAACATCGGTATCCACATCGTCGAGACCGAACAACTGGCCCGGATCCTTGATGAGATTGTCATTGATCCAGACGCCCTCATTCTGAATTTTCTTCCGAGCCTGTCCAGTCGAAGGTGACAGCTCGGAAGCCTTGAGAAGGGCTTCCGCCTGTCGCTTCTGGAAGGGACCGCCATGCCGTTCCTGTTCCTCCGGTGTCCCGGCCCAGATGAACTCCCGGGTCGCAGATCGGTTGTCGCGTGACCCTTCTCGAATGCCTCTTCTGATGTCGTGCGTGCTTTCAGCGCTTCGTCAGCCCCGTGCAGCATCGTCGTCGCGGCGTCGGCCAGGGCCTTCTTCCCCTCATTGATCCCGGCGCCCTCCAGGGCCTCGAGCCGCGCGATCTCATCCAGCGGCATGTCGGTGAACAGACGCAGGAACCGGCCCACGTCGGCGTCGTCCACGTTCCGCCAGAACTGCCAGTAGTCATAGGGGCTCAATTGCTCGGCGTTCAGCATACTGCGCCCTGGGCGGTCTTGCCCATCTTGCCGCCGGACGCCGTGGTGAGCAGCGGGGTGGTCAGGCCGAAGGCCGACTTCTGATCCATCCGGCGCACCAGATCGACGCCGGAGGTGATGTTGCCCCACTGATCCGATCCGCCCATCTGCAGCGTCACGTTCAGGCGGCGGTTCAGCTCCAGGAAGTCCACCGACTGCATCAGCATGTAGTTGAACTCGAGGAAGGTCATCGGCTGTTCCCGTTCCAGCCGCAGCTTGACCGAGTCGAAGGCCAGCATCCGGTTGATGGTGAACTGCGTGCCGTACTCGCGCAGGAATTCCACATAGCCGAACTTCGACAGCCACTCGTCGTTGTCGATCATGACCGCGTCGGTCGGACCGTCGCCGAAGGTCAGGAATTTCTCGAACACCGTGCGGATGCTGGCGATATTGGCGGCGATGTCAGCGTCGGTCAGCTGGGGGCGCGAGGCGTCCTTGCCGGTGGGGTCGCCCACCTTGGTGGTGCCGCCGCCCATGACCACTACAGGCCGGTGCCCCGCCTGCTGCAGTCGACGCAGCATCATGATCTGGATCAGCGATCCCACGTGCAGCGACGGCGCCGTCGCGTCGAATCCGATGTAGCCGGTGACCACGCCCGACGCCGCCGCCGCATCCAGTTCGACCGGATGGGTGATCTGGTGGATATAGCCGCGCTCGGACAGCGTCGTGAGAAAATCGGACTTGAAGGCGTGATCGGTCATGTTCGAAGCGGCTTGAGCATAGGGGAGCAGGGCCTGTAGCACGACGCGCCCGCATCTTTGAAGGTAATGAGTTTTCACCCCCCTGTTTCAGGGCATGTTAAATTGGGCGGCTGGAGCGTGCGCCCCCCATCTGAGACAGGGACCGCCGAACCGGGGGAGGGGATCATTTCAGACTATTCGGACTATTCAGACCCTGTTTTTTCCGGCCCGGAGTCTGAAATCACAGTCGCGCTGGTCCCGCACCCGTCAACGCCGTCGGCAGGGCGGCAGGTCCAGGTCCAGGTGCGCCGCAGGGGCGGCGTCCTCAGCCTCGAATACCGGGTGACCGGTCTGATCGCCGCCCTGCGCCTGCCCGAGCCCTCGGGGCGGGCGCGGGCCGACGGCCTGTGGCGCACCACCTGTTTCGAGGCGTTCGCCGGCCGTAGCGAGGGCTATGCGGAATACAATCTTTCGCCCTCCGGCGCCTGGGCGGCCTATGGCTTCGACGCCTACCGCGAGGGCATGGCGCCGCTTGAGCAGCCCGCGCCGATCATCGTGACGCGCCAGACGCCCGAGACCGTCGTCCTCACCGCTGATGTCGTTCTGCCGCCCGACGCCGACGGCCGGATCGGGCTGACGGCGGTGATCGAGACCCTGGACGGCGCGACCAGCTACTGGGCGCTGGCGCATCCGGCGGAAAAGCCCGACTTTCACCATCCCGACTCATTCATCCTGATCTTGCCCGAGACCTCCGCATGAAATTCGGCCTCGACCGCCTGCTGTCCGATCCCGACCTGCGCCGCGACCTGAAGGGGCGGCGCGTGGCGCTGCTGGCGCACCCGGCCTCGGTGACGGCGGACCTGACCCATGCGGTGGACGCCCTGGCGGCCTGTGACGACATCACGCTGACGGCCCTGTTCGGCCCGCAGCACGGCATGAAGGGCGATCTCCAGGACAACATGATGGAGAGCCCGGACTACCGCGACCCGGTCCACGGCGTTCCGGTGTTCAGCCTCTATGGCGAGGTCCGTCGTCCCAAGGACGAATGGATGGAGACCTTCGACGTCATCCTGATCGACCTTCAGGATCTGGGTTGCCGCATCTACACCTACGTCACCACATTACTCTATGTGCTTGAAGCTGCGCAGAAACATGGCAAGTCCGTGTGGGTTCTGGACCGCCCCAATCCGGCCGGGCGGCCGGTGGAAGGGCTGACGCTTCGTCCCGGCTGGGAGAGCTTCGTGGGCGCCGGCCCCATCCCCATGCGCCACGGCCTGACCATGGGCGAGCTGGGCCAGTGGTTCATCCATCACTTCAGGATCGACGTGGATTATCATGTCATCACAATGGAAAACTGGTCGCCGGATCAGGCTCCGGGGTGCGGCTGGCCGCTGCTGGAGCGCGCCTGGGTGAACCCCAGCCCCAATGCGCCGAACCTCTCCATGGCCCGGGCCTATGCGGGCACCGTCATGCTGGAGGGCGCGACCCTGTCCGAAGGCCGGGGCACCACGCGTCCGCTCGAGCTGTTCGGCGCCCCCGACATCGCGCCCGCGCCGTGATCGCCGAGATGCAGGCCCTGGCCCCCGACTGGCTGGGCGGCTGCGTGTTGCGCGACATGTGGTTCGAGCCCACCTTCCACAAGCATGTCGGCAAGCTGTGCAGCGGGGTCCAGATCCACGTGGACGGCCCGCACTACGACCACGCCGCCTTCCGCCCGTGGCGGGTCCAGGCCCTCGGTTTCAAGGCCATCCGCCGCCTCTGGCCTGACTATGACCTGTGGCGGGACTTCCCCTATGAGTACGCCTTCGGAAAGCTGCCTGTTGACGTCATCAACGGCGGTCCTTCCTTACGCGAATGGGTCGATGACCCCGCCGCCACGCCCGCCGATCTGGACGCGCTGACCACGCCGGACGAGGCTGCGTGGACCGAGGAACGGCGCCCCTTCCTGCTGTACTGAGGCTCAGTGCAGCTTGAGCCGGCCCGAGATGCGGTTGTGCACCAGCCGGGCCAGCGCCAGCACCGCCGTCCGCACCGGCCCCAGAATGCGCCGGTGATGGTCCAGGTGCAGGGACATATAGGCCCAGCGCGCCGTCAGCCCCTCGATGAAGAACCGGTCGCCCAGCAGCCCGCCCATCAACGACCCCGCCGCCTCGTCGTCCCCCAGGGCCACCAGCGACCCCCGGTCGCGATAGACGAAGCTCCTCCCGCCCACCCGGCCCTGAGCATCCGCCAGCAGGGCGTCTGTCAGGTAGTCCGCCTGCTGGGCCGCGGCCTGGGCTCGGGCGGGCAGGGGGCGGCCGTTCGCGCCCGGCGTCTCGGCGCAGTCGCCCATGGCCCAAATCCCCGGCGCCGAGGTGCGCAGGCGGTCGTCGGTGACGAACTGGTTCAGCTTGCCCGTCTTCAGGCCAAAGGCCGTGTTCCGTTCGTCCGCCTTCACCCCCGCGGCCCAGACGACCAGGTCCGCCGGAACCGGGCCCTGCGACGTGTCCAGCCCGTCGGCGCGCACCCGCTCCACCTTCGCCTCGGTCATGACCCGCACGCCCTTCTGGGCCAGTGCGGCGGACGCCTGATCAGCCACCCGCTCGGGCAGGCCGCCCAGGATGCGCGGCGCCATTTCGACGATCGTGACCTCCAGCCGGAACTGCTGGTCGTGGGCCAGGGCCTCCTGAAACGCGTCATGGGCCTCCAGCAGTTCGGCGGCCAGCTCCACCCCCGTCGCGCCCGCCCCGACGATGGCGATCCTCAGCACGCGCTCATCGGAAAAAGCCGTGGCCATGAAGGCGGTGGTCAGGCGCTTCTGGAATTCCCGGGCGTCGTCGGTGTCCTCCAGCATCCGGGCGTGCTCGGCGGCCCCGGGCGTGCCGAACAGGTTCGATCCGCTGCCGGTGGCCAGCACCAGCCGCTCGAACCCGACGACCCGCTCCGGCACGATCACCCGCCCATCCTCGTCGCGCATGTCCGTCAGGGTCAGGCGTTTCGCGTCCGGATCCAGGGCCGCCATGTCGCCCAGGCTGAATTTGAAATGATTGCGGCGCGCCAGCATCGGGTAGGACAACCCCTCCTGGTGCGCATCAAGCGTGCCCGCCGCGATCTCGTGCAGGCTGGGTTTCCAGATGTGAAGCGGAGTCCGGTCGATCAGCAGCACCCGGCGCGGCCCCTGCCGCCGCCCCAGCCTGCGGCCCAGTTGCGCCGCCAGCAACAGCCCGCCGGCGCCGCCGCCGACAATCACGAAATCCGCATGCATTGAGGCCCCCGTTGTCCGCTTGTCTCAGGCCATTTAACGCACGCCTCGCCGGTCGGTGCGATCCGAACCGGGATAATATGCCGCGACCGTGCGATGGATTTCTTGGCTTGCCCCCGGCCGATGCCCTATATGGTCGCCTGTAGTTCGCGTCGGCATACCGCCGCCGCTTTCGGATTCAGAGACGAGACCTCATGCAGCCCGGCATCTGGCAGATAATCATCATCGCGGTCATCGTGCTGCTGCTCTTCGGCGGCCGTGGCAAACTGTCCGGCCTGATGGGCGACGCCGCCAAGGGCATCCGCGCCTTCAAGGACGGTCTGTCCGGCGGCGACGATGACAAGAAGTCGAACGAGACCCCGGCCGGCGCCCTGCCGCGCACCGAGGCCGAAAAAGACGAAGCTCCGCGCTGACCGCGTTCGCGGAGAAGGCTTGATTCATGGGCGGTCTGGGCCCCGGCATCGGCGCCACCGAACTTCTGGTGATCGGCATCATCGCGCTGCTCGTGGTGGGACCGAAGGACTTGCCGCTTCTCATGCGGCGGGTGGGTCAGTTCATGGGCAAGGCGCGCAGCATGGCCGCCGATTTCCGCGCCAGCTTTGACGAGATGGCGCGCCAGTCCGAGCTGGACGAGCTCCGCAAGGAGGTCGAAGCCCTGCGCACCGGCCAGATGGCCAAGCCCCTGGGCGCCGAGACCGAAGCCACCTTCCGCCAGATCAGCGACGACCTGAACAAGCCGGTCGTGCCCACCAGCTACGGCGCTTCCGATCCCCCCGCCCAGCCCGCGCCCCCGGCCATTCCGGCGCCTGTGGTGACCGAACCGGCCGAGCCCTCCACTGCAGCCGTCACGAATGCGAAGGTCTCGGGCGCCTCCAAGGCCGCCACCAAGGCCAAACCCAAACCCTCGACCGCCAAGGCTGCTGCTGCCACGACCGCCGACACGAAGCCTGCCGGCGCCGCGCCGCGCCGCAAGCCCGCCGCCAAGACGACCTCGAAGGCCGGATCATGAGCCGCCCCGAGGACGAAGAAGCCGACATCGAATCCTCGCGTGCGCCGCTGCTGGAGCACCTGACCGAGCTGCGCAGCCGCCTGCTGGTCTGCGTCGCCGCCTTCATCCTCGGCTTCATCCTGTGCTTCGCCTTCGCCGGGCCGCTCTATGTGTTTCTGGTCAAGCCGTTCGCCGCCGCCTTCGCCCTGCATGAGGTGTCAGGCGGGGAGGGAGTGTCACCGATCGATCTGATCCTGGCCACGGCCGGGATCACGCCTCTGCCGGAGGGTGGATCGGCCGTGGGCCTGATCTCCACGGCCCCGCTGGAGTTCCTGATCACCAAGATCAAGCTGGCGGCCTTCGGCGCCATCGTCATCACCTTCCCGATCCTGGCCTGGCAGGTCTACGGCTTCGTGGCGCCGGGCCTCTACCGCAACGAGCGCAAGGCTTTCCTGCCGTTCCTGCTGGCGGCGCCTATCCTGTTCCTGATCGGAACGGCGATGGTCTATTTCATCATGCTGCCCTTCGTCATGTGGTTCTCGCTGAGCCAGCAGATCGCCACCGCCGAGGTGTCAGTGGCCCTGATGACGCGGGTCTCGGACTATCTGAACCTGGTCACGGCCCTGCTGCTGGCCTTCGGCCTGTGCTTCCAGCTGCCGGTGGTCATGACCCTTCTGGGCCTGGCCGGCATCGTCAACGCCGAAGCCCTGTCGAAAGGCCGCAAATACGCCGTCGTCGGCATCTTTGTCGTGGCGGCCTTCGTCACGCCGCCGGACCCCATCAGCCAGGCCATGCTGGCGATCCCTCTGATCGTGCTCTACGAGATCTCGATCTGGTGCGTGCGCTTCATTGAAACGCGCCGCCGCCGCGAGGATGAGGCGGCCGCAGCGGCCTAGGCATGGAGCGATAGAAACCGCTTCATGTCCATGCTGGACCGCTCGCCGACGGCGGGCAGGCAGTTCTCCAGCCAATGGTCCGCCGCCTCCCTTCCCCGCGCCTTCAGGTCCAGCAGGAAAGTCCATTCGGTGTTGAACTTGGAGCCCAGCGACAGGTCATCCAGATGCCCGTCCGCCGACACGGCGTGTAGCAGCATGTGGCGATAGCGGCCCCGCGCCGTCTCGGTCAGCTGGCCTTCTTCTATCAGCTCCTGCACGAAGGCCACGGCGCGCAGCTCTGCGGTGAGGGGCGCGTTGAAGGCGATCTCATTCATGCGGTCCATGATCTCGCCCGGCGCCTTGGGCGTGTCGTCCCGCTCGAACGGGTTCAGCGGCAGCAGCAGAATGTCGTCGGGCGTGTCGTCATAGAACAGCGGCCACAGCGCCGGGTTAGCCAGATAGCCGCCGTCCCAGTAAGGCTCGCCGTCGATGGTCACCGCCTGGAACAGGTGGGGCAGGCAGGCCGAGGCCATCAGGACCTCGTCGCTCATCTCGTCTGATTTGAAGATGCGCGCCCGCCCGTGCTTCACCGCCGTCGCCGACACGAAGAACCTGATCGGCGAGGCCCGCACGGCCTCGAAATCAATCGAGGCGTCGAGAACCCGCTTCAGGGGGTTCAGGTTGAAGGGGTTGAACTCATAGGGGCTGGACGACATCGCCATGGCCTTGAACGAGCGCCAGAAGGGCGTCTCCTTCAGCCAGCCGGGATTGGTCATGGCGTTCCATACGCCTCTGTCGCCAAAGACGTTGCGGCCGCCGGACTGGTTCATCTCGCGCCAGAGCTTGTCCAGGGCCTCGCGGGCGCCGTCCCGCCCGTTCGCCGCCATGCCGGAAATCAGCGCCGCACCGTTCATGGCGCCGGCAGAGGCGGCAGTCACCGCCTTGATCTCCAGACGCCCGTCCTCGAGCAGGCGGTCCAGCACGCCCCACTGGAACGCGCCGTGGGAGCCGCCGCCCTGCAGCGCCAGACAGATGGGCCGGAGCCGGTTCGGATCGGAGGGCTTCTTCCGCTTCAGCAAGCTGGTCCCTCCGGGGCTGTCACTGGGCGGTCCAGCCGCCGTCGATGGAGAAGCTGGCCCCGTTGGCCGAGGCTCCCAGATCGCTGACCAGATACAGGAAGATGCCCGCCAGTTCGTCGGTGGTCACGAACCGCCGCGTGGGCTGGGATTTCAGGATCACCTCGGCCAGCACCTTCTCGCGCGGAATGCCGCGGGTGCGGGCCTGGTCGGCGATCTGCTTTTCGACGATCGGGGTTTCGACGAAGCCCGGGCAGATGGCGTTACAGGTGATGTTCTGCTCGGCCAGCTCCAGCGCCACGGTCTTGGTCAGGCCGATGACCCCGTGCTTGGCGGCGACATAGGCGGACTTGTAGGGGCTGGCCACCAGCCCGTGGGCCGAGGCCACATTGATGATCCGCCCGCGCCCCTGCGCCTTCATGATCGGCACCGCAGCCCGGGTGGCATAGAAGGCCGACGACAGGTTGATGGCGATGATCTGCTCCCACTTGTCGGCGGGAAATTTGTCGATGGACTCCACGTGCTGGACGCCCGCGTTGTTCACCAGAATGTCCAGACGGCCCAGATCGTGCTTGGCGAAGGCGACCATGTCGGCCACTTCGCTGCCGTTGCGCATGTCGGCGGCGTGATAGCGGACCTTGACCCCGTAGGCGGCCTCCATGCCCGAGCGGGTGCGCTCGATCTCGGCCGGATCGCCCAGGCCGTTCAGCACCACGTCGCCGCCCCGCGACGCCACCGCGCGGGCCAGCGCCAGGCCGATGCCGGACGTCGAACCCGAGATCACCGCCACCTGACCTTTCAGGTCATTGACGTCGGGGTTGTACGGGCGCGGCGTGTCCTTCGCCGTGTCAGAGCCGGAGATGCCTTTCAGCCACTGGAACATGCGGGGTCTTTCATCCTGCCGGCGAGTCACCGGTTCTTCAGGTCAATCTAGCGGCAGTCTGCGCTGGTGGCGACAGGGTGTCAGGATTTTCCCGATCTGATGAATATCCATTCGTTGTCACTGGACGCCGCCTTGTCGAATCCATAGCCCTCGAGATCGAAGCCCTTCAGGTCCTCCGCACGCTCGACCCGGTTGTCGATCGCCCACCGCGCCATCAGGCCTCGCGCCTTCTTGGCGAAGAACGAGATGATCCGGCTTTCGCCGTCACGCACTTCGCGGAACTGGGGCGTGACCACAGGCAGTTTCAGGGCTCGCGCGTCGACGGCGCCGAAATATTCCTGGCTGGCCAGGTTCACCAGCGAACTGTCCGTCTGACCCTCGGCGTCGGCGTTGAGCCGCTTGGCGATGCGATCGCCCCAGAAATCGTAGAGGTTCGCGCCCCGCTTGGTGCGCAGCCGTGTGCCCATCTCCAGACGATAGGGCTGGATGGCGTCCAGCGGGCGCAGCAGGCCGTAGAGGCCCGACAGGATGCGCAGGTGATCCTGCGTCCACGCCAGCGCCTTGTCGTCCAGCTCGCGAGCCTTCAGCCCTTCATAGACATCCCCGGCGAAGGCGAATGCGGCGGGCAAAGAGCCCTCGTCGCTGTCAGGGTCGAAGGCCTGGAAGCGTTGGTGGTTCAGGTCGGCCAGCGGTTGGGAAATGTCCATCAGGCGGCGCAGGTCCGCGCGCGTCAGCTTGCGCGTCACCTTGGACAGTTCGGCGATATCGGTGTCGAAGCGCGGTCGGGTCGGCTGGATCGCCGTCGGGGCTTCGGAATAGTTCAGACGCTTTGCGGGCGACAGGACAAAAAGCAAAGGCACGGCCTCCGGAGGTTTCGGGGCAGATAGGCCGTGCGGGTGACGATTGAAACCTTGACGATCAGAAAAGGACTGACGGGTTCATGATCCGTTGTGGATCGAGCGCGGCCCGCACTGCCCGCATGGCGGCCACCTGGACCGGGTCCTTGTAGCGCAGCGCCTCTTCGGTCTTCAGCCGCCCCAGGCCGTGTTCGGCGGAGATGGAGCCTCCAGTTCGCCGACAATGTCGTGGACGATTCTCGCGCCCTCGTCCTTGCGCGCAGCGAAAGCCTTGGGATACGCACCCACCGGCGGCACCACATTGTAATGCAGGTTGCCGTCGCCCAGATGTCCGAAAGTCACAAGCCGGATGCCCTCGAACTGCGCGTTCAGCGCACCGTGGGCGCGCTCGACGAATTCGGGCAAGGCGGTCAATGGCAGGGACACGTCATGCTTCCACCCGCCGCCCGCCGCTTTCTGGGCCGCCGACATTTCCTCGCGCAGCCGCCAGAACTGCGCCGCCTGCGTCGCGTTCTGGGCCATGGCCGCGTCCGAGATCAGGCCGCGCTCGAAGGCGTCCCCCAGGATGCGCTCCATGCCCCGCTCGGCCGCCCCCGGTTCGCCCGACACCAGCTCAATCAGCACCGCCCACGGCGTCGGCGTGTCAAGCGGATCGCGGGTGTCGGGGATGTGGGCCAGGCAGATCTCGATGCCCTGTCGGTTCATCAGCTCGAGGCCTCGCGCCCCCGCCGGTTTCGGCCTTGGCCACGGCCAGCAGCTCCAGCGCGGCGGCGGGCGTCTCGAGCCCCACCACCGCCGTGGCCCGCGACCGCATGACCGGAAAAAGCTTCAGCGCCGCCGCCGTGACGATGCCCAGCGTCCCTTCGGCCCCGATCAGCAGATGCTTGAGGTCATAGCCGGTGTTGTCCTTGCGAAGCCGCTTCAGCCCGTGGAAAATCTCGCCGTTGGGCAGCACCGCCTCCAGCCCCAGCACCAGATCGCGCGCCACGCCGTAGCGCAGCACCGCCGTGCCGCCGGCGTTGGTGGAGATGACCCCGCCCACCGTCGCCGTGCCCTCGGCCGCGAGGCTCAGCGGAAAGAAACGGTCGGCGCCGGCAGCGGCGTCCTGCGCCTCCTTCAGCGTCAGCCCGGCCTCCACCACCATCACGTCTTCCAGCGGCAGCACCCGACGCACCGCACGCATGCGGTTCATGGAGATCAGGACCTCGCCGTAGGGAATCTGGCCGCCCACCAGCCGGTGTTGCCGCCCTGGGGGGTGATGGCCACGCCCTCGCGCGCACAGACCGCCACGGCCCGCGCCACCTCCTCGGTCGAACTCGGGGTCAGCAGGATGGGGGTGTTGCCCTCCCACGCGCCGCGCCACTCGACCACGCGCGGCGCGATCAGGTCCGCATCCTGGGTCCAGCCTTTGGGGCCGAGGATGGATTTCAGTTCGTCGATGACGGCGGGGGAGGGTGCGGGCATGGACACGCTTGTCTCAAACCCGCATGGATCAGGAAAGCCAGAATGCGTGATCGCCCGCGTGAGGATTGCTGAATGACCCCTGTGCCCGTCGTCGGCGTGGTGTGCCTCAAGGGCGACCAGGTGCTGCTGATCCGGCGCGGCACCGAGCCCCGTCTGGGGGAATGGAGTCTGCCGGGCGGACGGATCGAGCCGGGCGAGCGGGTTCTGGACGCGGCCCTGCGCGAGCTGAAGGAAGAGACCGGCGTCGACGCGGTCATCACCGGCCTGCTGGCTGTGGTGGACGGCGTCTTCCCTGACCACGACCGGCACTATGTGATGATCGACTACCGCGCCGAATGGACGGGTGGACAGCCTGTGGCGGGTGACGATGCGGCCGAGGCGGCGTTCCATCCCCTCTCGGCGGTGGATGATCTGGTGGCTTGGGAGGAGACGCGGCGCGTGATCCACACGGCCGCGCGCGAGACCCTCAGTCCAGGCGGCTGATCAGGGCGGACAGATCGGGCCGGTCCCGTTCCAGTGGCGGCGCGGCCGGCGTGCCCAGATGGATGAACCCGGCGATGCGCTCGCCAGCCTTTACGCCGAACAGGGCGGTGGCGGCGGGCTCATAGGCATACCAGTCGGTGATCCAGTTGGCGCCGAATCCGAGCGCGTCGGCAGCGTGCAGCAGGTTCATGCACACAGCGCCCGCCGACAGCTCCTGCTCCCACTGCGGTATTTTCTGGCTCTCGACCGGCGTGGCCACCACCATCACGCAGACCGGCGAGGCCCGCAGTTTGGCGAGAACGGCGACGCCCTTGGGATCCGGCGCCATGGGTTCCAGCTCAGCCGCGATCCGCGCCTTGGCCGCCGCGCCCAGGATCACGAAACGCCAGGGGGCCAGCTTGCCGTGGTCCGGTGTTCGGGCCGCCACAGAAATGATTCGCGCGATCTGATCCTCGCCCGGTCCCGGCGCGCCGATGGTCTGGGCGGGGGTCGAGCGCCGGTTCGACAGGCGCTTCAGATAGGCTTCGGACGGTTCGGGGGCGGGCAGGGGCGCGCCGACGGGGGCGTATGGGCTCATGATCAATAGCTAGGCCCGCGTCCTCCGTCGCGCCAGACCCTGAATGCGAGTCGGTCTCATTTTCTCGCTGCGGGCTTTTGCAGGCCGCCGTGGAGGCCTAAGTTCGTCTCGCTCAGGCCCGCGCGAAAGGAATGCTCATGGCGCAGCCACTGGAATTGGTCAGCGACACGCCGTCACGATGGCGGCAATTGCGTGAGGCCGCTGAACAGGCCGCGCGAGACGAGCCGCGCCTGTCATCCATGATGAGCGCCACGATCCTGTCCCATGGCGATCTGGCCAGCGCCCTCAGCTATCAGATCGCGCGCAAGCTGGGCGACGCCGAACTGGGGCCCATGAGCGTGCGCGAGGTCTGCGCCCAGGCCTTCGCCGCCGATCCCGCCATCGTCGCGGCCGCCGGCGCCGACCTTCAAGCGGTGGAGGAGCGCGATCCCGCCATCAAGTCGCTGCTGCAGCCGTTCCTCTACTTCAAGGGCTTCCAGGCCATCCAGGCGCACCGCGTCTCCCACTGGCTGTGGAGCCAGGGGCGCGAAACCCTGGCCTTTCATTTTCAGAGCCGCATGTCGGAATTGTTCCAGGTGGACATCCATCCGGCGGCCACCCTGGGCGCCGGCCTGTTCTTCGACCACGGCACCGGCATCGTCATCGGCGAGACGGCGGTGGTGGGCGACGAGGTGTCCATGCTGCACGCCGTGACCCTGGGCGGCACGGGCGCGGAGCGCGGCGACCGCCACCCCAAGATCGGGCGCGGCGTCCTGCTGGGTGCGGGAGCCAAGGTGCTGGGCAATATCGCTATCGGCGACTACGCCAAGATCGCGTCGGGTTCGGTGGTGTTGAAGCCTGTGCCCGCACATTGCACCGCCGCCGGGGTGCCCGCGCGCCTGGTCAATTGTCCCACCGGCGAACAGCCCGCACGCACCATGGACCACACCCTGGCCGACATAGCCTATGACTTCGTGATCTGATTTCTGTTCAGTGCGTTTGAAAAGCGGCGCGGGCTTCAATAGGGTCCGCGCCTTCAAATCATAGAGGCCGTCCACCGTGAACGACACCGACATCAAGCGCATCGAGACCCATCTGAAGCGCACCTTCAACACCGGCGGAATCAACCTGAAGGCCCGCCCCAAGCAGAACGACTCCGCCGAGGTCTATGTGGATGACGAGTTCATCGGTGTGGTCTTCAAGGACGAGGACGACGACGGTTCGTTCATGTTCGAGATGGCCATCCTGGCCGAGGATCTGCCTCCGGCGTGACCGCCGCGCGCAAGGCATGAAAAAGCCCCGGACGGTCGGACCGTCCGGGGCTTTGTCGTTTCAGGCGCGATTACTTCTTTCCGAAGATCGCGTCGCCCATGCGGGCGAAGAAGCCCTTCTTGGCCGGAGCGCTGCGTGACGACGACGTCGAAGCGGCAGGCGCGGAAGCGGCCGGAGCGGGCGAGGCCGCCGGAGCCGGGGCGGTCTTCGCGCGGGCGCGAGGTGGGACGCGTAGCCGTGATCGTGCGCCGCGGCGCCGTGGACCGGGTCGCCGTCGAACGGGTCGCGGCGGTGGTCTTGGGCTTGGCGGCGAGGTGCGCGCGGCG
>NZ_BATC01000018.1 GCF_000466985.1 Brevundimonas abyssalis TAR-001 | reverse complement strand
CGCATGGTCCCCCTCCCCCGATGAGGGAGGATTTTTGCGCGCATCCAGCCAGTCCGCCAGCCTGAACATGAACGGATTGATGGCGATGGAGATCAGGGCCCCGGCCAGGATCAGGTCCTGGGTCTCGCGGCTCATTGCGCCCAGATAGACGCTCAGCGACGCCAGGATGAAGGTGAACTCGCCCACCTGGGCCAGGCTGGCGGCGACCGTGAAGCTGACGTGGCGGTTGACCCGGAACAGGCTGGTGATGGCCAGCGCCGCCATGGACTTGCCCACCAGCACGATCATCAGCACGCCGAACACCGCCAGGGGCTCGCGGATCACGATGGTCGGGTCGAACAGCATCCCCACCGAGACGAAGAACAGCACCGCGAAGGCGTCGCGCAGGGGCAGCGCCCGCTCCGCCGCATTGTGCCCCAGCGGCGTGCCGTTCAGCACCACTCCCGCGACGAACGCCCCCAGGGCGAACGAGGCGCCGAACACCGCATAGGCCAGCCAGGCGATACCCAGGGCGATGGCCAGCACGCCAAGGGTGAACAGCTCACGCGACTTGGTGTGGGCGATGCGCACCAGAACCCAGGGCAGCACCCGCCCGCCGACCACGAACATCAGTCCCACGAAGACAGCCACCTTCAGCAGGGTCCAGCCGATGGACAGACCCAGGGTCGCGGGGTCCGCTGCCTGCCCGCCCGGCAGCACCAGCAGGGGCAGCATGACCAGGGCGATGACGATGACCAGATCCTCGACGATCAGCCAGCCGATGGCCACGCGCCCGACCTCGGTCTTGATCTGCTGGCGCTCCTCCAGCGCCCGCAAGAGCACCACGGTGGAGGCCACCGACAGGGAGAAGCCCAGCAACAGGGCCTCGCCGTCGCCCATGCCCAGCAATCGTCCCAGCGCCCAGCCCAGCAGCGTAGCCGCCGAAATCTGGGCCAGGCGCCCGGCACGGCGACCTTGCGCACCTTCATCAGGTCGCGGGGCGAGAAATGCAGCCCCACCCCGAACATCAGCAGGATGACCCCGATCTCGGCCAGTTGCGGCGCCAGCTCCATGTCCGCCACATAGCCCGGGGTGAACGGCCCGATCAGAACCCCCGCCAGCAGATAGCCCACCAGCGGCGACAGCCTCAGCCGGTTGGCGATCATGCCGAACACGAACGCCAGCACGAAACCGCCCACAAGGGTGATGATCAGGCTGTCGGCGTGCGGCATCCTCGCTCCGGTTCAGGTGGGTGTCCCACCTAACTGGAGCGAGGCGCGGAAAAGGGCAAGCAAGGCACGATCATCTCCCTTTCGCGGGAGAGGCCCTCACCAGTTTCCGTAGACGGGGATGAACCGGCTGCGCAGGCGGCTGACCTCGCGGTCCGCGTCCGTCACGTCATAGGACAGGGCGTTAGCCTGGTCGTTTGCCGTGTCGCGGTCACGACGCAGGCGGCGGATGCGCTCGCGGATCGTGCGGCGGTTCTCGTCGGTCAGCCCTTCCTCGTTGGCGAGGCGGTATTCCTCGTCGCGGATGTCCTGCTCGTATTCGGCGGCCTGGGCGCGGAGCTCATCGGCGCGCGCGCGCAGGGTGTCGGCGCGCTGCATGGCGTCCCAGATCAGTCTGCCATCGGCATAGGCGTATAGAAAATCCTGCTCCAGATCGGCAGGACAGAATCCGTTGGCATACCCGCCGCCCGACACCGCGACCCGGAAGGCGCGGCCCGGCACGCAATACTGGCGCACGCCCTGCTCATGACCCCGGTAATAGGCGCTCGGGTCCGGCGTCACCCCGTGCCGGGCGCAGGCCTCGGCGTGGTCAGACAGCCGCCCGGCGCCGTAGCCCGCCACGCCGTCTGCGCGGCCCTGGCCGACCCAGTCACCCGCAAGACACTGGTCCTCGCTCATGGTGGCGCAGCTGCCCAAGCCCATCAGGACCGCCCCCGCCGCCAGCGTCAGAACAATGCGCATGATCCTGCTCCCCGTTAACCTCTTCGCCCGGCGGCTAGATGCCTCAAGGAACCCGGTTTGGCCAGAGCTTGACGGTTCCACCGCTGGATTTCCGGTCCAGTTCACCCCACACAGGCTGAATGGATGCTGACGAAGATGTTGAGGAAACCGGCGGGGCCGCCCGGACCGTGCGCCTGACCGAATCCCACGCCGGCCAGCGGCTGGACAAGGCTCTGGCCGACGAGATGCCCGACCTGTCCCGCGCCCGGCTCCAGGCCCTGATCGAACAGGGCCGCGTCACCCTGGACGGCGCGCCCGTATCCCGCGCGGGCAAGGCCGCGCCGGGGCTCTACGACATCCTGATCCCGGCGCTCGCCCCGGCGGATCCGGCTCCGGAGGCCCTGCCCCTGCCAGTGCTGTTCGAGGACGCCCACCTGATCGTGGTGGACAAGCCCGCGGGCATGGCTGCCCATCCGGCGCCCGGCAACGAGACCGGCACCCTGGTCAACGCCCTGCTGCATCACTGCGCGGGCTCGCTGTCAGGCGTCGGCGGGGTGGCCCGGCCCGGCATCGTCCACCGGCTGGACAAGGACACCTCCGGCGTCATGGTCGCCGCCAAGTCCGATGCGGCCCACGCGGGCCTGTCGGCCCTGTTCGCGACCCACGACATCGAGCGCACCTACATCGCCCTGACGCGGGGCGGACCCGACCCGGCGCGGGGCCGCATCGAGACGCAGATCGGCCGCTCCAACGCCGACCGCAAGAAGATGGCGGTGCTGAAATCCGGCGGACGGCTGGCCATCACCGACTACCGGGTCCAGCAGGTGTTCGGCGCACCGAAAAAGCCCGGCGGCGCCCCCATGGCCGCCCGCGTCGCCTGCACCCTGCACACCGGCCGCACGCACCAGATCCGCGTGCACCTGGCGTCGAAAGGGGCGCCGATCCTGGGCGATCCCACTTATGGCTCCGGCAGCCCGGTCCAGCCGGTGAAGGACGCCATCGCCGCCGCCAGCCTGAAGCGCCAGGCCCTGCACGCCGCCGTCCTGGGCTTCGTCCACCCGATCACCGGCGAAGCCCTGCGCTTCGAAACCGATCCCCCGGAAGACATGCGGATGCTGGAGATCCTGCTGGCCGACCTCTAGACTCGCCGCACCCTCACCGCCATCCACGGGCGTCCCGGCAGGCTGACCGTGAGCCTCGCCGGATCGTGGAAGAAGTAGCGGTCCTTGCGCGCCATGGTGAAGACGCCCGGCAGGGTGTCGATGGTCATGGCCCAGGTGTCGATGACGTCCACCTCGAACCGCTCGCCGCCCTCCAGCTCGTCTCGCGGAAGATCGACGGTCCATTCGGTGGGCGCGTCCTCGCCGAAGTAGCGCAGATAGAGCCGGCCCAGCTTGCCGCCCAGATGCTGCTCCCACCACTTGTCGATGGGTTCGTAGCCGGGGGCCGGCGCCGCATCCATCACGCCCTTGAAGAAGGCCAGCCGCGCCGGGCTTTCGCCCACCAGCGTGCCGCCGATGCCGAGCCAGAAGCCCGCGTCGGAATTCGGCGTGGTTTCGCTGTGGCCCACGTAGGTTCCGGCGATCAGCCCCTCCCAGAAGGCGCGGGTCATCTCCTGACCGGTCAGATTGCCCCAGCGGTCCTCCATGGTCCCCTCGTAGCGGACCTCGTCGAACACCACCGGCTTGTACCAAACGTCGCGGTAGATCACCGCCCGCGCGTCATCCACCACGGCCGAGCCGTTCTGGATCGAGGCGTGGGTCACCCATGGGTGCGAGTTGTCATAGATGCGCCGCCAGTTGTGGATCGACCGCAACCGCCCGTGTGGGTCCACATCGCGCACCAGCTGGAACATGCGGTCCCAGTCGGCGTCTGTCTTGTGCTCCAGAATGTCGAACTCGTTGGCCATGGACCACCAGACATTCCGGTAGGCCGACAGCCGCGCGACCACATGGCGGATGACCCGGTCATCCACCTCGGCCGGCATGCGGTCAAAGCCCCAGCGATCCTCGTCATAGGGGTGGAACAGGATCACATCGGCCTGCACGCCCAGCGCCATCAGGGCGGCCACCTGCTGGTCCAGCCGCTGGAAATAGGCCGGATTGAACCGGGTGAAATCCCAGTCCGCCTCGCCCGGCCCGCTTTTCTCGAACGGGAACAGCGGTTCATGCGGAATGGAGCCGTTTGGGAAGACCAGCATGCGGATCTTGTTGAACGGCGAAGCGGCGAGGGTCTCCAACGTCCGCAACCGTTGCGCCTCGCCCTGGTGAGTCCAGCCGTAGCTGGTGGTGCCCAGCGGACGATAGGGCGTGCCGTCCGCATGGGCGAAGTGGAAGGTGTCGGCCACGGCGACCGGCCCATGATTGCCTTGCCCCGGCGCCGTCGCGCGTAAGGCGCCGCTACGGCCGTCCAGGTCCGCCAGGTCGCTCCGGATCGTCCATGTCCAGGAGCCCTCTTCAGGTGGGCTGAACCGCACGCGCCAGACGCCCTCGCCGTCATAGAACCCGGGCGCTTCGATTGTTCGACCGCCGTGGGTGAACACGCCCGTCACGGTGACATCGAACGGGTTGCCCGGCGCCCGCCCGCTCAGGGCCGCCTCGAAGAGGCCCCAGCGTTCCACGCTATCCGGCGCCCCCTGGGCCCGGGCCGGGCCGGCCGTCAGCGCGGCGGCGGCCGCCGCCAGCCCCAATCCCATCACATCCCGCCTGTGAAACCCCTGCATTACGTTTCCCCGTTGCTTATGGAGAAACCATGCCGTGGAAACCGGTTACCGCAAAGTCCGCTTGCCCGGTTTTCCACGCCCGCTAGGCTCCGGTGAATACGACAGGGAAAACTGACATGACGGAACAGGGCGCCTTCACCGACAACACCGAGGCCAAACGGTATGAACTGGCCGTCGACGGCGGGATCATCGTCGCCACCTACAATCTGGTGGACGGCGGCGTGATGATCACCGAAACGATCACCCCAGTTCCACTTGAAGGCAAAGGCCACGCCAGCGCCCTGGCCCGTCACGTCCTGGCGGACATCGAGGCGCGAGGCTCAAGATCCTGCCCGTCTGCCCCTTCTTCGCCGGCTGGCTGAAACGGCATCCCGAACACGCCGAAACGGTCCACCCCACCTATCGCCAGATCATCGGCATCTGACTCTGTCAGCTTCCGTGTGCAGCATGGCCCTCGCCATGGGGGCACGATTCGGTCCGCCCTCCAGACAGGAGACGGACCATGACGCTGCGCTTGCTTGCAATCCTTGTCGCCGCCGCCCTTGCCGCACCCGGCCAGGCACGACAGCCGGAACCCGGGTCACCGGCCGCCCATGAGGCTCTGGCGCAGGACATCGCCAGCTTCATGGCTGTCACCCGCTGGGACTGGAGCCTGAGATGGGACGCCTTCGGGACCCGCTCACGCAACACGCGCTGGCATCTGGCGCCGCCCAATCCCTGGTCCACGCACGATCTGGAGCACGGGGTCACCCGCCGCACAGGCTGGATCGAGTCCGGCGGCCGTCAGATCGCCGTGGCGGTTTGCGGCGATGATCAGCGCGTCCTGAAGCTGGCGGCCCACGTCGACGGCGGGTACGGCGGCGAAGGCATGCCTGACCTGATCGCCGCTTTCGCACATACGGAGGCCAGGACGACCCCGCTGGCCGCGCGGGACGAAACCCGTTTCTGGCGTCTCGATCGACCGGAACGTGATCCGGCCACCCTGGCCCTGACCGCAGCCTGCACGCCGGAAGGCTCGGCCGCCGCGCGCAGGTGCTGGACCGTGGCCGAAGTCTTCTTCCGCCCGGACTATGATCCCGACTCTCCCGCCGCCGCCCTGCCCGCCGAGCGGTGCCGTTTGCCGGGCCGAGACTAGTCCGTCTTGAAAAAGGACTGACTTCCTGCTATACTGTTTGTGCCGGATGGCGATGCGTAAAGAACACAATTGTTCACGTCTGCGTCGATTCACCCCTGACAAAGGACGAAACCCATTCCTATCTGGCTGGTTGAGGGGCGAAAGGTCCGGTGCACATCCGGTGGTCGGACCGAGCAACGCCTGCTCTTGATGCGTTGGAGGGTAGCCATATGGCTTTGAAATCACTTGCGGTCATGTCGCCTGAACAGGGACTGTCCCGCTATCTGACGGAAATCCGCAAGTTTCCGATGCTGACCAAGGACGAGGAATTCATGCTCGCCAAGCGCTGGTCCGAGCACGAAGATCCCGAAGCGGCGCACCGCCTTGTGACCTCACACCTGCGCCTGGTGGCCAAGATCGCCATGGGCTATCGCGGCTATGGCCTGCCCATCGGCGAAGTGATCTCCGAGGCAATGTCGGCCTGATGCAGGCGGTCAAGAAATTCGATCCCGACAAGGGCTTCCGCCTGGCCACCTACGCCATGTGGTGGATCCGCGCCTCGATCCAGGAATACATCCTGCGCTCCTGGTCGCTGGTGAAGATGGGCACCACCGCCGCCCAGAAGAAGCTGTTCTTCAACCTGCGCAAGGCCAAGAGCCAGATCTCCGCCTTCGAGGAAGGCGACCTGCGTCCCGAGCACGTCACCAAGATCGCCACCGATCTCGGCGTGCCCGAAGAAGACGTGATCAACATGAACCGGCGCCTGACGGGCGATGCGTCCCTGAACTCGCCCCTGCGCTCCGACAGCGAAAGCGAGTGGCAGGACTGGCTGACCGACGACACCCAGGTGTCCCAGGAAACCCGCCTGGCCGACACCGAGGAGCACTCCCTGCGCATGGGTCTGCTTCAGGAGGCCATGGAGGAGCTGACGGATCGCGAGAAGCACATCCTGACCGAACGCCGACTCAAGGATGACCCCGTCACCCTCGAGGAGCTCGCCGGCCAGTACGGCGTCAGCCGCGAGCGCGTGCGCCAGATCGAGGTGCGCGCCTTCGAAAAGCTGCAGAAAGCCATGCGCGCTGCGGCTACAGAGCGAAATCTGGAAGCCGTCTAGAGCGCAACGCGCAAATAATATCGAGGCGCTGGCTCCAGCGCCTCGATAGCGGCTCGCCTCGAAGGCGGAAACCTAGAACTTGAAGATCGTCTCCAGCCGCACGCGCGGCAGCGAACGGCGATCCGTCTCCACCGGACGGGCCGGATCGGTCTGGGGATCGGACAGGGAGGCGGCGGCGCCGACCCGAAGACGCGGGTTCAGGCGGTAATAGGCGCCCGCCTGCACGTCGCTCCAGTCCGCCTCGCGGCCGACCGGCTGGCTGAGGTTCAGGTCGAGGCCCCAGCGGCCGTCCTCGTTCCAGCGCAGGCCGCGCCGGGGCGCTTCCTGTCCGGAAACCAGATCATTGCGGACGGTGGGGGAAGCCTGAACGGCGGCGCGGGCGGACTCGCGAGTCTGCGCCGAGGCGGTGGACGCCGTCGTCGCCAGGGCTGCAACAGCAGCCATCGCAAGAATGAGTCCCTGGACCCGCATCACTCGTTTCCGCCTTCAACCCAGCCTGGACCGTTGTTCGTCCTTCGCCGACCGGTCGGTGTGACCGATACCGGCAGCATCGATTAGACATGGTCTCACAGCCCGGTCAACGCAATGCGATGGCTTGGACAAGGTTCCGTGACGGGTTCCCCGCGGCCTGTGGCTCGCGCAACACGGGAGTTCCCGCATCAGAATGCGCAGGGCCGCTTGTCAGCGCGGCGGTTCGCCATGCTATAGACGGTTTGGCGGTCCGTGGGGGCGCGGCGCCGGTCGTCCGGTCGTGCGCGCCCGGGCGGGACGGCAATCATTTGACGGAGTTTCCCATGGCCATCACTCGTGGCGCGTCGATCGCCCTGATCGCCTGCAGCGTCGCCCTGGCGAGCTGCGGCAGCCTGAACCCCCTTTCGCGCGGCGACAACGCGGCCTCGGCAGGGACGGAACAGGGCATCGGGGTGAACAGCTTCCTCTGGCGCGCCTCACTGGACACCCTGTCCTTCATGCCGCTGATCACCGCCGACCCGTGGGGCGGTGTGATCAACTATGACTGGCACACCCCGGCCGCATCGCCGAACGAGCGCTTCAAGGCCACGGTGTTCATCCTGGACACGCGCCTGCGCGCCGACGCCCTGAACGTCACCGTGACCCGCGAGATTCGCAACGAGGCAGGCCAGTGGATCGCCCAGCCGGTGAATCCCCAGACCGAAACGGACCTGGAGAACGCCATCCTGACGCGGGCGCGACAGCTGAACCTCGCCTACGCCGGCTGATCGCCGGAGTCAGACTGACCCCATGACGCGATACGATCCCCGGACGGCCGAACCCCGCCAGCGTGCGCGCTGGGAGGCGGCGAAAGCCTTTGTAACCCCGACCGGCGAGACCGGGCGGCCGAAATACTACGTGCTGGAGATGTTCCCCTACCCCAGCGGGAACATCCACATGGGCCACGCCCGTAACTATGTGATGGGCGACGTGGTGGCCCGTCACAAGCGGGCCCAGGGGTTCGACGTGCTGCACCCCATGGGCTGGGACGCCTTCGGCATGCCGGCCGAGAACGCGGCTATGGAGCGCGGCGTGCATCCGGGCGACTGGACGTGGTCCAACATCGCCGCCATGCGCGACCAGCTGAAGCTGCTGGGCCTGTCGCTGGACTGGAGCCGCGAGTTCGCCACCTGCGACCCGGCCTATTACGGCAAGCAGCAGGCGTGGTTCATCGAGCTGCTGAAGCGCGGCCTGGTCTATCGCAAGGAAGGCGTCGTCAACTGGGATCCGGTGGACAACACCGTGCTGGCCAACGAGCAGGTGATCGACGGCCGCGGCTGGCGTTCTGGCGCCGAGGTCGAGAAGAAGAAGCTGACCCAGTGGTTCCTGCGGATCACCGACTACGCCGATGATCTGGTGGAAGGGCTCGCCTCGCTGGACCGCTGGCCCGAGAAGGTCAGGCTGATGCAGGCCAACTGGATCGGCCGCTCCACCGGCGCCCGGGTGACCTGGCCCCTGAAGGGCGATGTCCCGTCCGGCTTCGAGAGCGTCGAGGTGTTCACCACCCGGCCCGACACCCTGTACGGCGCGTCCTTCGTGGGCCTGGCCCCCGATCATCCGCTGTCGGCCGCCATAGCCCAGCGTAGCTCCGAGGCCGCCGCCTTCATCGCCGAGTGCAAGAAGGGCGGCGCCAGCCAGGCCGAGATCGATCAGGCCGAGAAGATCGGCTTCGACACCGGCCTGACCGCCATCCATCCGCTGGATCCCACGCGCACGGTCCCGGTGTGGATCGCCAATTTCATCCTGTCGGAGTACGGCACCGGCGCCATTTTCGCCTGCCCGGCCCACGACCAGCGGGATCTGGATTTCGCCCGCAAATACGATCTGCCGGTCATCCCGGTGGTGCGCCCCGACGGCGCCGGCGAGGACTTCGCCGTGGCGGACGAGGCCTATGTGGGCCCGGGCCGCATCTTCAACTCGGCCGATCTGGACGGGCTGGACGTGGAGGCCGCCAAAAAGGCGGCGGTGGCGCGCATCGAGGCGGCCGGGCTGGGCGAAGGCGCCACGGTCTACCGCCTGCGGGACTGGGGCGTGTCGCGCCAGCGCTACTGGGGCTGTCCCATCCCCATCATTCACTGCGAGGCGTGTGGACCGGTCCCGGTTCCGGCCGACCAGTTGCCGGTCGAGCTGCCGAAGGACGTGACCTTCGACGTGCCGGGCAATCCGCTGGATCGCCACCCCACGTGGAAGCACGTCAAATGCCCCTCGTGCGGCGCGGACGCCCGGCGCGAGACAGACACCCTGGACACCTTCGTGGACAGCTCGTGGTATTTCGCGCGCTTCACCGATCCCACGGCCGACGCGCCCATCGACAAGGCGGCGGCGAATCGCTGGCTGCCGGTGGACCAGTACATCGGCGGGGTCGAGCACGCGATCCTGCACCTGCTGTACGCCCGCTTCATCACCCGGGCCCTGTCGGATGCAGGCCTGATGGAGGTGAAGGAGCCGTTCGCCGGACTGTTCACCCAGGGCATGGTGGTCCACGAGACCTACAAGGCGGCCGACGGCAAGTGGGTCGAACCCACCGACGTGGAGATCGTCGCCGATGGCGACCGACGCACCGCCACCCGCCGCTCCACCGGCGAAACCCTGACCATCGGCGACATCGAGAAGATGTCCAAGTCCAAGAAGAACGTGGTCGCCCCCGAGGAGATTCTGGAGGCCTACGGCGTGGATGCCGGGCGTCTGTTCGTGCTGTCCGACAGCCCGCCCGAGCGCGACGTTCAGTGGACCACCGGCGGCGTCGAGGGCGCCAGCCGCTTCGTGCAGCGGGTCTGGACCGAGTTTGACGGCTTCGACCCCGCGAAGACGGGCGACGCCAGGCTGGACGAGGCCCTGCGCCGCGAGACCCACAAGGCCATCAAGGCGGTCAGCGAGGGGGTCGAGGGCTTCCGCTTCAACGCCGCCATCGCCAAGCTGTACGCCTTCGTGGCCGTCATCCGCGCCCATGCGGAGGCGGGCGGCGAGGCCCGGCGCGAGGCCCTGTCGGCGCTCGCACGGCTGATCGCGCCCTTCACCCCGCACCTGGCCGAGGAATGCTGGGCCCGTCTGGGTCAGGACGGCATGGTTCTGGACGCGCCCTGGCCGGACTACGATCCGGCGCTGGTTACGGACGACGAACTGACCCTGCCCATCCAGATCAACGGCAAGCGTCGCGGCGAAGTGGTCATGCCCCGCGGCGCGCCCGAGGATCAGGTGCGCGAGGCGGCTCTGGCGAACCCGGCGGTTCAGGCCTACCTTGTCTCGGTCAGCCAGTCCGTCCGAAAGGTCATCGTTGTGCCCGACCGCATCATCAATCTGGTGGCCGGATGATTCGTCTGGCCCGCATCGGCGCCGCCGTCGGCGCCTGATGATGCTGGCCGCCTGCGGCTTCACGCCCCTGTATGCCGAGCCCGGCGTATCGCCGACCTTGTCGCGCATCTCGGTCTCGGTTCCCGACACCCGGGCGGGCTACGAACTGCGTCAGGCGCTGGAGGACGAACTGGCCTGGGATCGCGGCCAGACGCCCCTGTGGCGGCTGCAGACCGACGTGGAGCAGCGCCGCGGCGCCCTGGGCCGCCGGGTGGACGACACGGTCTCGCGTTATGAACTGGTTATGGTCGTGCGTTACCAGCTGACCCCTGTCTCCGGCGGAGAAGTCATCACCGACGCGGTGACGGCAACCGTCACCTACGCCGCCGCCGATCAGGCCTACGCCGCCATCGCCGCCCAGCGCGACGGCGAACAACGCGCCGTGGCCGAGGCCGCGCGCCTGATCCGGCTGGATCTGTCACGCGCCCTGGCCGAACTGAACCGGCCTTAGGAGGCCGCTCCACCGTCCGAGGAGGAAGAGCTCCATGTCTCTGAACCGACGCACCCTGCTGGCCGCCGCCGTTCTGCTGGCGCCCGGCGCCGCCCTGGCCCGAACACGGACCATCACCGTCTACAAGACGCCGACGTGCGGTTGTTGCGACGGCTGGGTTGAACACCTTCGGCGCGCGGGCTTTGAAACCACCGTCGAGACCCTGGATGACCTGTCCCCCGTCCGCCGCCGTCACGGCCTGCCGGACCGGCTGATGTCGTGCCATTCGGGTGTGGCGGACGGCTATATTTTCGAGGGTCATATCCCGGCGGCCGACGTCATCCGTCTGCTGGCCGAGCGTCCCCGCGCGGTGGGACTGGCCGTTCCCGGCATGCCCCTGGGCTCTCCGGGCATGGAGGTTCCCGGCCGGCCGGGGCAACCCTATGAAACTCTGCTGGTGCTGAACGGGGGCGCCACGCGGGTCTTTGCTCGTCACAACCAGGGCTGAAGACCTATGGAGCCGGGCACGGCGGGACTGATGCTGGTTCTGCCGCTCACAGGGGCCGGACTGGCGGCGGGCCTCGGCGCGGCTGTTCTGACCGCCCGCCTGGACGAAACCGGACCGGGGCGCGCTTCGCCCATCCTCATGACCGGCCTCGCGGTTCTCGGCGCGGCGGTCGGCGTGTGGTCCCTCCTTGGCCCGGCCCCCATCGTCGTCACCGCCCTGCTGGGCTGGAGCCTGCTGCTGATCGCGGCCGTGGATGCGCGGCATTTCTGGCTGCCGGACTGGCTGACCCTGCCGCTGCTGGCGGGCGGTCTGGCGGCGACGGCGCTGTTCGACCGGCCCGCCCTGATCGACCACCTGATCGGCGCGGCGGCCGCTTCGCCGTGCTGTGGGGGATTGCGGCGCTGTACCGCCGGACGCGAGGGCGGGAGGGACTGGGCGGCGGCGATTTCCGCCTGCTGGCGGCGGCGGGGGCCTGGACCGGATGGATGGGCCTGCCCAGCGTGCTGCTGTGGGCGTCCGTGGCCGGCCTCAGTCTGGTTCTGGCGCGTCTGGTGCTGAAACAGCCGGTGTCGGCCGAGGACCGCCTGCCCTTCGGCGTCTTCCTGGCGCTGGGGATCTGGATGACCTGGCTCTACGGGCCGCTGGGCCTGTAGGCGGCGAAGCCGTCCAGCGGGATGCGCTCGCCCGAGGCGTCGCGCACCGTCACCGCGCGCAGCCGCGCCGCGTCGTCGCCCGCCAGCATCAGGGCGAGCGGATTGACCGAAACGCTCAGGTCCCCCAGCGGCATGACGCCCGCCCGCGCCCCGATCACCCGGCCGGCCCAGAACGGCCCCTCGACCCGCTCGGCGGACAGGCCCAGATCGTCTGCCCCCGCCGTGCCCAGCACCAGACGCAGCGGCGTCAGCACCGCCAGCATGAGCGCCAGCGACACGGCGAAGACGAGGATCAGGGTCAGCCGGCTCACGGCGCGACCGTCCCCTGCGCCTGCAGGGTGGCGTCAGCGTTTTCCAGCACGCTGAGACTGGCGATGGTCAGCCCGGCCCGCTCCAGAGCGGCGACCCAGCCGAACAGGCGGGCGGTCTCGGCGGACTCCACGGCGAAGCTGACGCCCCCGCCCTCGGCGGTCACCTGAACCGCGACGCCAGCATCGGCCGCGCTATTGGTCAGCAGGGCTTCGATGTCCGCGGGAATCCGCGCGACGGCGCCGGATGGATCGATCCCCGCCGCCGCCGAGGCCAGGGCGTGGGTCTGAACGGCGGTGTCCAGCCGGTCAGCGGCGCCCGCCTTCCAGGCCAGCAGGGGCGCCAGGATCAGGAACCACGCCAGCACCAGCACCAGCACGCCGCCCAGAACGCCCAGCATCACATGCTCGCGGGCGGTGCGACCGTCCCACCAGGCCCGGGCGGCTTTCACATGGTCGTTGAAGGCGGTCATGCGGCGGCTCCGATGATCACGTCGCTGACCATGCGGCCGTCCTCCTCAAGGGTGGTCTCGTCTGTCAGGCCGAGACCCGAGGCGGCGAGGGCGGCGTCCAGCGCCTCCAGATCGCCATAGGCGCCGTAGGAGACGGTGGCCCGCACCTGGCCGTCGTCATAGACCGACAGGGCGTCCAGCTCGGTCCCCTGGACCTGCTCAACGGCGGCGAACAGGGCGGCGGTCACGCCCGAGACGCCGCCGGACGCGGCCGTAGCGTTCAGCCGCCGTTGCGCCTCCGCCGCCGGATCGGCGTCCGGCGCCATGTCGGGGAAAGCCGCGCGCAGCATGGCCGTGCTCTCGCTGTTCAGCGCCCACGCCGCCAGATCGTCCCGCGCCGCCGCCACGCCCAGCAGCAGCAGGGGCGAGAGGACCAGCAGGCCAGCCATCACCGCCGCGCGGCGCCAGGCGCCAGGGCCCTCGGCGGCGGTGCGGGTGCGGCCGATCAGATTGACCGGCGGGTTCAGGGCGGCCTGAACCAGCATGGCCTCCACGTCCTCGGCCCGCTCCACCGGGATCACGAGGCGGTCGCCCGCGATCAGGGGCGCCAGATCCGGCTCCACCGTCACCGACAGGTCGATGCCCCGCAGGGCGGTCATGGGACCGAAGCCCACGGAGGTCAGGTTCTCGCCCTGCTGCGGCGGCGCGACGGTCAGGTGATCCGGCACGATCACGTCCGGGGTCACGCCCAGCGACTCGGCATAGGCGATCCAGGCGTCCACCAGCGCAGCATTGGCCACGGCCACGAGACGCTTTCCGTCCGTCTCGCGCCGCGGGCCCAGCGACACGCGCAGCCGGTCCGGCGGGGCGGCCAGATCGTCGCGCAGGGCCCACAGGGCGGCGGCCCGGCCCTGCGCCTCGTTGCGTCCGGGCAGCTCAAGCCAGCGCACCATGACATCGGCGCCGGGCGCCACCACCACGGTGCGCATGGCGGGAGGCGGAGCGCCGGCGCGGTCGGGGGTCAGCAGACCCCGCTGCAGCACGCGGCCGTCGCGGTCCACCGCCAGCCAGGGCGAGGGCTGGTCCGCCGAGGGCGCCAGCAGAAGAAGTCGGGTCAGGGTCATTCGTCGGTTGTCCATCGGCGCGCCACGGTGCGGACCGCCCCGCCGGGGACGGCCTCGATCAGGGCGCTCATGACCGCCTCGGCGCCGCCGTGGGCGACCCGGGCGTCGAGGGCGAAGAAGCGGGTGAAGACGCCGGCCTGATCATAGGCGGCGTTGGAGGGAGTGAGTCCGGCCAGGGCCGGCTGGTCCCAGAAGGCGGCGGTGTCGCTCCAGCCGCCGGGGGGGCGCGCCGCGATCACGCGCCGGGCGGCGCAGTCCGAAAGCCGCCCGTCGGTCATCATGACCAGCAGCACGGCCTGATCCGGCGTCAGGGTGTTCACATTGATGGCGGTGACGCCCGTCACCGGCAGGGCGCACAGATGGGGGCGGAGGCGGGCGTAGTCCTCCGCCGACACCCCCCGCACGGCGCGCAGTTCGCTGACTTCGGACAGCAAGGTCCCGCCGGTGCGGTAGGGGGTCGCCTGACCGGCGTAGGCGCCGTCCTCGCCGCCCAGCGGCTCGGACCGGCTGTCGGTGTCGATCCAGTCCACCAGCCCGTCGGCCATGGCCCGCGCCCGCGCCTCGGCCACGCCGACCGCGCGGGACAGAGCCAGGAACTGGCGGACGCCGTCGTCATTGCGGGCCAGCGCCTCGTCCTGACCGGTCACGACGCTGTTCAGGTTGAAGCACGCCTGCCCGTCACGCACGGTCACACGGATCGCCCCGCCCTCATCGACCGGGAAGTCGAAGGTGCGGCCGTTCCATTCGGGCTCCAGCGGCGTGCGGCTGCTGTTCTGGTCCATCAGCCGCCGCACCTGGCTCCGCGCCAGGGTTTCGGCGCCCAGGCCGTACCACTGGGCCTGATCCATGGCCGACGCGTTGGTGGCGCGGCGCACGGAGAAGCGGATGTCGTCCAGCATGACCACGGACAAGGCCGCCATCACCGCCACCAGCAGCAGGACGGTCAGAAGGGCCATGCCCTCGCGCTCGCGACGGGAGGGCTTCATGCATCCGCCCCCGCCACCAGAAACAGCTGGCTGACCGGTCCGTAGCCGTCCAGTGTGAGGTCGATGCGCACCGCGTCCGGCAGGGGTCGGTTCCGGGTCGGACGCCAATCGGCGATGGGGTCGCCGTCGAGGATGGCCGTGACCTGGGCGGTCTCCACATTCTCCAGCAGCACCTGCGGCTCGGCCGGCCGGGCGCCGTCCAGCCGCTCGCGCACCCGGCGCTCGAGCCGTCCGTCGATCAGCCGGTAGTCCACCCGCTGCATGGAGGCTCGCTGCGCCTCGCCGGGATTGATCCAGCCGCGGCGGGTGACGGCGAACAAGGCCTCACCGCCCAGCTCGAACGCCGCCTGGGGCGCCCCGTCAGCGCCGCGCACCCGCCGGGGCGCCGCCTGACCCAGGTCGGCCCGCATCAGGGCGCGGGTGCGCTGGAAGGCGGCGGTGCGCTCGCTGGCGTCCCGCACGGCCAGACGGTTGTCGATGGCGAAGGACAGCAGTCCCACCCCCGCCGAGGCGATCATGGCGAAGATGGCCAGGGCGACCAGAACCTCGACCAGGGTGAAGCCCGCGCGTCGGGTCATTGCACGCTCCGGAACACGGCCAGGTCGGCGGCGTGCTCGCCGCCATCGGTGACCGACACGTCGATGCGCAGGATGCCGGGGTCCTGGGTGGCGGTGACGGTGCGGGTCCAGCGCCAGTCGCGCCCGGCCAGCTGCACCTGCCCGTCCTGCATTCCCTGCGACGGCGGATCACGGGCGATCACGGCCTCCACCGCCACGTTCTCGGCCACCACGGCGCCGAAGGTGCGGGTCTCGGCGCGCACGGCCGAGCGCACGCCCTCGCCCATGAGGTTCAGCAAGGCCAGGGCCGCCAGGCTGAACACGCCCAGGGCCACCACCATCTCGATCAGGCTGAACCCCGGCCGCTCAGTCATTCACGCGCACCTCGCCGGATCCGTCGACGGTCACGCTCACAGCGCCTTCGCCGCGCGACAGGGCGACGGTCAGGGGGTCGGCCATGCCGGTAGGGTCGAAGGCCGTGCGGGCCGTCTCACGCGGCAGGGTGACATGCACGTCCTCGCCCCAGTCGGCGCGGCGGAACAGACCGTCTTCCAGCGGCCCCCATTCTCCGCCCGCGAACATCTCGAAGGCGTAGCCGCGCGCGTCGGCCGTCACTGCCACCGGGCGGCCGGTCAGGATCGCCTCTTCCCGCGCCCGCACCAGACGGGCGGCGAAGACCTCGGCCTGCTGGCCCACCGGCGGGCGGGGATCGGGCAGGGTCATGACCACGGCCCCTGCAGCCAGGCCGATCAGGGCCGTGACCACCATCACCTCGACCAGGGTGAAGCCCGGTCGGCGGTCCCGGTCAGCGCCAGTTGGAGATGTCGGCGTCATTGCCCTCGCCCCCTTCCTGGCCATCGGCGCCCAGGGAGATGATCTCGAAGGGCCGGTTGTCGCGGCCCGGCTGGCGATATTGATAGGGATTGCCCCACGGATCGTCGGGCAGGCGGCGCACATAGCCGCCTTGGCGATAGCGCTCGGGACGGGTCAGGCTGGCGGGCGGTGCGACCAGGGCCTGAAGGCCGTCCTCGGTGCGGGGGAAGGTCAGGTTGTCCAGGCGATAGGTCTCCACCGCCTGCTCCAGCACGGCGATGTCGGCCCCGGCCTTCTCGACCAGGGCGCGGTCCTGGGCGGGCAGGACGTTGATGACCACCACCGTGGCCAGCAGGCCGATGATGACCACAACCACCATGACCTCGACCAGGGTGAAGCCGGCGCGCTTGCGGCGACGGGCGGTTTGGGCTTGTTCGGGCTTGGACATGATACGCTCGCTTATCCGAGGGCCAGGGTGTTGATCTGAAGAATGGGCAGCAGGATCGACAGCACGATCACGGCGACGATCCCGCCCATGACCACGATGATGGCCGGCTCCAGCAGGCTCAGCATCACGGCGGTGAAGGT
The DNA here is from genome assembly GCF_000466985.1 of Brevundimonas abyssalis TAR-001. Taxonomy (GTDB): domain Bacteria; phylum Pseudomonadota; class Alphaproteobacteria; order Caulobacterales; family Caulobacteraceae; genus Brevundimonas; species Brevundimonas abyssalis. The sequence continues at coordinate 26,030 of NZ_BATC01000018.1, read as the reverse complement.
GGCGAACTCGCGCTCAAGGTAATCAGCGGCGCGTTCCAGCATGGGCTCCAGCCGCCCGCTGCTTTCGCCCGAGGCGGTCATGTAGACGAGGATGGGCGGAAAGACCTCGGCCCGGCGCATGGCGGCCGACAGCCCGCCGCCCTCGCGCACGGACTCGGCCATGGACTCGGTGGCGGCGCGCAGCACACGGTTGGAGACGGTGCGCGCGGTGATGGTCAGGCCCTCCAGAACCGGCAGGCCGGCCGCGATCATGGTGGACAGGGTCCGGGCCATGCGCGCCCCGTGCAGGTCGCGCATCAGCCGCCCGATCACCGGCAGCTTCAGCATCAGCCCGTCCACCTTCAGGCGGAAGGCGGGCTGGCGCAGGCCCGCCGCGAACAGCACGCCTCCCGCCACCAGAAGGATCAGCACCAGCCAGCCCCAGTCGGTGATCAGGCTGGAGATCGCGATCACCACCCGCGTCAGCAGGGGCAGGGTCTGGTTCATGCTGGTGAACTGCTCCACCACCCGGGGCACCACGAAGGCCATCAGGGCGGCGATGACGCCGATGGCCACCACCGCCAGCACGATGGGATAGACCAGGGCGGTGATGACCTTGCCGCGCACCTGTTGTTCGCGCTCCAGCAGATCGGCCATGCGTTCGAGGATCGGACCCAGGGCGCCCGAGCTTTCGCCCGCCGACACCATGGCCCGGTACAGGGGCGGGAAGGCCGGGCCCTGACGCTGCATGGCCTCGGACAGGCGGAAGCCTTCCAGCACCCCGGTGTGCACGCCCATCAGCACCCGGCGCACGGCGGGCCGCTCGCTCTGCAGGGCGATGGTGCGCACCGCCTCCTCCACCGGCGAGACGGCGACCAAGGTCGCCAGCTGGCGGGTGGTCAGGGCCAGGGTCTTGGAGCCCAGACGACCCCCGCCCGCTTTGGTTTCACGGTTGGGCCGGGCCGATGAAACAGACAGCTCCAGCGGCATCAGGCGGCGGCGATCCAGCACATTGCGCGCGGCCGCCTCGTCCGGCGCGCTGACCACGCCCTTCAGGGTCCGGCCTTTCGGGTCTACCGCCACATAGTCAAACGCGGCCATCAGTCGGGGTCCTCGACCGACTGGCGGGTGACGCGGACCGATTCCTCCACCGTGGTCACGCCCTCGAGCACCAGGGTCCGAGCGCGGCCCGAGAGGCTGGACTTCTTGCCGAGGGCTGCGGTGGTGATGGCCTCCTCACCCGCTTCCTCGGCGATCAGGCGGCGCACGGCGTCGGTGACGCGGATGGTCTCATAGATGCCGACGCGGCCCTGATAGCCGGTCTGGTTGCAGTGGGCGCAGCCGGCGGCGCGCCAGATGGTCTTGCCTTCCTTGATCCCCGCCAATTTGGCGGTGGCCTTGTCGGCCGGCTCGGGGCGGCGGCAGTCGGGGCACAGGCGGCGCACCAGCCGCTGGGCCACGATCAGGCGCAGTGTGGAAGCCAGCAGGAACGGCTCGATGCCCATGTCGCGCAGGCGGGTCACGGCGCCCGCCGCATCGTTGGTGTGGACGGTGGACAGCACCAGGTGCCCGGTCAGGGCGGCCTGCACCGCGATCTGGGCGGTCTCCACGTCGCGGATTTCGCCGACCATGACCACGTCCGGGTCCTGACGCAGGATGGCGCGCAGGCCCGCCGCGAAGGTCATGCCGACCTTGGTGTTGACCTGGGTCTGTCCGACGCCGTCGATGGCGTATTCCACCGGGTCCTCGACGGTGAGGATGTTGCGGCTGGCGTCGTTCAGCACCGACAGCCCAGCGTACAGGCTGGTGGTCTTGCCCGAACCGGTTGGGCCGGTGACCAGAATCACGCCGTTGGGCTCGGCCAGGGCCTGGCTGAAGGCCTCCAGCGTGTGCTCATCCATGCCGAGCTCGATCAGACTCAGCCCCGCCTGATCCTTGTCCAGGATGCGCAGCACCACCCGTTCGCCGGCCCGCGACGGCAGGGTCGAGACCCGCACGTCAAGCGTCTTGCCGCCCAGGGCCAGGGGGATCCGCCCGTCCTGGGGCACGCGCTTTTCGGCGATGTCCAGCCGCGCCATGACCTTGATGCGCGACACCAGCAGCGGGGTGATGCGGCTGTTCAGGCGCAGGGCCTCATGCAGCACCCCGTCCACCCGCATGCGGATCAGCAGGGCCTGCTCATAGGGCTCGATGTGGATGTCCGAGGCCCCGGAGCGCACGGCCTCGGCGATCACGCCGTTGATCAGGCGGATCACCGGGGCGTCGTCGGTGACGTCCAGCAGGTCGGCGGCGGCGGGCATGTCGTCGATCAGCCCGTCCAGCCCCGAGGGCATGTCGAACTCGCCCGGCTCGCCGCCCGAGAACGGGTCGTCGGCGTAGATTTCCGACAGGCGGCGGTCAAAGCCCGAGGCGGTCAGCCGCTCGATGCGCAGGGGCCGGCCCAGCGCGCGGCGCGCCTCCACAAGCGCCAGCGGATCGGCGCCGTCCCGCACCCCGACCAGCGCCGTCTCGCCCGCATCCAGCAGCACCACCCCATGCCGCTTGGCGAAGGCGTAGGGCAGGGTCGGATTGATCAGGGTGATCATGGATCAACCCTCGGGCGGCGGCAGGGGCGCGCCTTCAACCGGGCCGGGAGCCATGCCGGCGGGCGAGATCACCTCGCCGCCCGCAACCGGTGCGGCGGGGCGATAGCCGCCCATGTAGTCGCGGATCAGCATGTCCAGCGACGGCTCCACGGTCGGATCGCGGTCGATCTGGCGCCCCCGCATGTAGTCCCAGCGCTCGGCGCCCACGCGGGCGGCGTCGCCGGGGCTGCGGATGATGGTGGGCCGGATGAAGACCATCAGATTCGTCTGGCCGCGCTCGCGGGCCGTGGAGCGGAACAGGGCGCCGATCACCGGAATGTCGCCCAGGCCCGGCACGCTCTGGACCGACAGCCGCTCGTTCTGGTCCAGCAGGCCGCCCAGCACGGCGATCTGGCCGTCGTCCACCAGCACGGTGGTCTCGATCTCGCGCTTGTTCAGAACAAGATCGCTGGCCCCGGCGGTCAGCACCCCGTTGATGCTGGACACCTCCTGACGCAGGAACAGGGTGATGGCGCCGCCCGCATTGATCTGGGGCCGCACCTCCAGCTTGACGCCGATGTCCTGACGCTGGGTCGTGCGGAACGGATTGGTGTTGTTGGAGCCCAGCACTTCTCCGACCACCACCGGGACTTCCTGACCCACCAGGATGGTGGCTTCCTCGTTGTCGAGAGTCATCAGCGACGGGGTCGACAGCAGGTTCGAGCCCTCGTCGCTGCGCACGGCGTTGATGATGGCGCCGAACAACCCGTCCGAGCCGATGGTCCCGCCGCCCATGCCGATGACGCCGTTGGCGCCCAGCAGGGAGTTCAGCGCCGCCCCGCGCAGGTCCTCCAGCAGCGGATCGTCCTCGTCCAGTTCGCGCTCGCCGGCGATGCCGCCCAGAATGGGAAGGATGTTGGGTGAGGTGTTGGAGTAGTTGGTGGCGAGCAGGGGGTTGCCGTCCCGGCCGGCCAGCGCCCATTGCACGCCCAGCGCCCGGGCGGCGTCATCGGAGACCTCCACCACGATGGCTTCCACCAGCACCTGCTGACGACGGGTGTCCAACTGACGGATCACCTCGGACAGCATGCGCTGGGTTTCCGGCGCGGCGGCGATGACCAGGGCGTTGGCCCCGGGGAAGCGGGCGATGTTGGCGCGGGCGCCGGGCGTGGCGGCTGAGGCCGGAGCGGCGTTGTCGCCCTCGGCAGGCGCGCTGGCCGCCCCGTCCAGAGGCCGCGAGATCTGGCCGGTCATCTGTTGCAGGACGGGAAGGAGCTGTTCCGCGTCGGCGTGCTCCAGGAACACCACCCGCACGTCGTCGGCGGACTCGGCGCGGCGGTCCAGATCATCCACCAGCGGGCGGATGCGGGCCACGGCCGCCGGGTCGCCGCGCAGCACGATGGAGTTGGAGCTCTCCACCGGGACGACGCTGACCATGCCGGGCGAACCGCCGCCGGGGGGCGTCAGCACCTCGTTCACCACCCGGGCGATCTCGCGGGCCGAGGAGTTCCTCAGGGTGACCACCTCATAGGCGGAGCGGTCCACGTCGATCTGGCTGATCAAGCTGCGGATGCGGCGCAGGTTGTCGACGAAGTCCGCCACCACCAGGGTGTTGCCGCGCGGATTGGTCAGCACCTGGCCCTGCGCGCCCACCAGCGGACGCACCACCTCGGCGGCCGAGGCCGCGTCGATGTTGGCGATCTGGAACACCTCCGTGGCGAAGCGTTCGGAGCCCACGGTGGATGGCCCCTGTGCGGCGCCTCGGCCGGGGACACGCGATAGGCTCCCGACCCGGTGGGCGACACCACCAGACCGTTGGCCCGCAGGGTGGACAGGAAGACCTCGAACAGTTCGGAGCGGCTCAGCGCCCGGTCGCTGGTCACCGTCACGGTCCCGGTCACGCGGGGATCGACGATGAAGGTGTGCCCGGTGGTGCGGGCGATGTCCTGGATAAAGGCGCGGATGTCCGCGCCTGAACGTTCAGGGTCTGGCGCGGGCTGGATTGCGCGAGTGCGGGCGCGACGGCGCCCAGCGGGCCCGAGGCGCCGATCACGGCGGCGGCCACCATGGCCAGGATGCGGTTGGCGCCAGCGGTCATTGAGCGATCCTCAGGGTGGCGGCGCGGACTTCGCCGCCGCGTTCGTAGCGGATGTGGAGAGACTCGGCCCCCGCCAGCCCGGCGGCGATGCGCGGCAGGCTGGAAACGCTGTCCAGCGCCTGGCCGTTGACGGCCTGGATGACGTCGCCGGGTAGCAGGCCCGCCTCGGCGGCCGGTCCGGCGCCCGCCGGGGTGACGACGAAGCCGGTGATGCGCTCGTCCACCACATGGGGGGCGAGGACGCCGGAACTCAGGAGCTGCATGGGGTCGCCAGACGCGGCCGGGGTCGTCGGCGCGATGACCTGCTGACTCGAAGGCGGCGGCGGCGGCGGCGCAGCGCCGGCCGGGGCCTCGCTGAAGGCCAGGCGGGTGCGCGAGGCGCCGCGCGCCACCACGGCATGGTCGGACGCAACGCTCTCCAGCCTGAGACCCGGCTCGATCTCCTCGCCCACGGCGACCGAGACCTGACGGCCGTCGGACAGGCCGATGATGGCCGAGCCGCCCCCTGCCCCGCCCGCGCGCACGCCGAACAGGCGCAGCGAGCCGCTGTTGGCCGCCGTGGCCTCGGCCAGGCTGGACGGGGCGCCGGTGCGGAAGAAGCCGTCGATGCGGGCCAGGACGGAGACGTCCGGCGTGGCGGACGCGCGGGAAGGCGCGGCGCCGAATGGGCCGGCGGGGGTGACCACCATCCACAGAAGGGCGGCGGCCGGAAGAGCCAGCAGGCCCGCCAGCACGGCCTCGGTCAGACCCCGGGCGCCGCCCGGAACTGCGAACGCGGCCCCCGTGGGGAGCCGCGCCGCGTTGAGTCTGTCAATCAGTTGGAACACGGACGGTCGCCCCCGGGTCGCTTCGGCCGCTTGATTAGCGCGGCGAAGGGGCGCGAAGCCCGCTCGGGACGATGACGCAATGGCGACAATCGTGTGACGATCGCCGGGTTCACGGACGATCCAGCGGGGCGGCGAACCACCCCGCCGGCCTTCATCAGAAACTGGTGCTCAGGCTGATCGAGCCGGAGGCGCCCAGGTCGTAACGGTTGATGTCCACGCGCTGGCCCAGTTCCTGGTACTCCTGGAACTCGGTGTTCAATAGATTGCGCAGTTCCAGTCCAAAGCTGAAATCCCGTCCGAACGCCCCGAAGTCGCGGCGATAGACGAAGTCCAGCATGACGCCCGGCTCCTGGATCAGGTCCGGCTCGCCGGGGCGGCCGCGTGCGGACGACCGTTCCGAGGCGTAGTTGACCAGGATGGTCGCCTGGGAGCCGACGATGTCGTCCTCCCAACCGAACTGCAGGTTGGCCAGGTGCTCGGACTGACCCTGCAGACGCGCCCCGTCAGTGAAGAAGTTCGTCGCCGGTTGAGACGTGCCGTTGCCGGACAGGGGGAAGACCTCGTCATCCGCCCCGACCCGCAGTTCGGACTGGACATAGGTGTAGTTGGCCTGGACCAGCCAGCGCTTGCCGTCCCAGAAGGCGCCGGTCATGGGGCTGTCGAAGTACTTCTTCACGTCCAGCTCGATGCCCCAGAGCTCGGCGCCGGGAGCGTTCAGATAGGTCTGCTGGGTCACGGAACCGGTGTCGTTGATGACCGATTCCACCGGACGGTCGATGTCCTTGTAGAACAGGCCGGCGGTCACATACTGGTCGCGCTGGAAGTACCATTCATAGCGAAGGTCCAGGTTCAGCAGCTCGCTGTCTGTCAGGAACGGGTTGCCGATGAACAGGCGATCGCTGTCCGGGTCCAGGTACTGCTGCGGCGCCAGCTCACGGAACTGGGGCCGGCCGATGGTCTGGGAGGCGCCGAAACGGAACTGCATGTCCTCGGCGAAGTTCCAGGTGAGAGTCGCGGCCGGCAGCCAGTATTCGTTCTCCAGCACGGTCGGCTGGAACGGCGTGACGCCGCCGAACAGGTCGCGCGAGACGACGGTCTGCTCGGCTTCCTCGTAGCGCACGCCCACCGAGCCGCTGACCAGCGGCAGGATGTCCGCCTCGACCTGGGCGTAGGCCGCGTTGACGGTCAGCTCGGCGTCATAGGCCGCCGCGCCGCCGCCGCCGGTGGTCTCCACGAGCCGGATCAAGCCGGGGCCCTGGTTGAAGTCGGCGAAGAAGAAATCGACCCGCTGGCGCTGGAACTCGGGCGACAGGCCCGAGCCCTGGAACGAGAAGATGCGCTGCTCCGCCTCGCGGGTGTTCTCGTAGGTTTCCGCACCGACCGTAAAGGTCATGTCGCGCAAGTTGGACAGGGCCACATCGTAGCTCAGATCGATGCCGCCGCTGACCACGTCGTCGGTCAATTCGCTGAAGGACGTCGAGTTGCGCTGGCCTTCGTGGAAGGCCACGCCGTCATCACCGATGGAGTAACGGATGGTCTTCTCGTAGGGCGCATCCCGGGTCGAACGGGCCCAGGCGCCGCGCCAGTTCACGCCCAGGTCGCCGAAGGTGTGCTCACCGGCCAGCTGGGTGTTCAGCAGGGTGCGCACGTACCAGGCGGTGTAGTCATCGCGAACCAGATTGTTGCCCGGCGCGTCGAAGTCGAAGCCTCGCGCGAGCGGGTCTCCTTGGTGGTGCGGCGCACATACAGGTTCGTCCACTGGATCAGGTGATCCGCGGTCTCGAAGCTGAGCCCCAGCAGGCCGTCCCAGCCGATGTTGTTGTCGGTGGACATGAAGTCGTACTGGCGGGTGGCCGACAAGGTGTCGACGTCCACGCGGCCTTCGCCCTGAACGCCGTTCTGGGTGCGCCACTCGTTGCTGTAGCCCAGCACGCCGATGACGCCGAAGCGGGCGCCGGAGTCCATGTCGAAGGAGCGGCCGGCCGAGACGTCGAAGCCGAAGTCCGGCTGGATGTTGTCTTCCATCTGCAGCAGGTTCAGCGGCGCGTTGACGAAATCCCAGCCGATGCGCTGGATCTCTTCGGCCGTGAAATTGGCGCCCTGGACCACCCGGTTGCCCGTGGCCATGGCGGCGCGAAGACGGCCCGGCAGGTCGCGGGTGCCGTCGTCGAAGCCGGTGAAGTCGCTGCGCGAACCGTAATAGATCAGGCCGTCCTGGAGGGTGGTCTCGGTGTTGCCGCCCATGCTGACGCCGAAGTTGAAGAACGGCACGTCAGGGGTGGCGACGGTGTACAGGTCGATGATGCCGCCGCCGAACTCGCCGGGATAGTTGGGCGAATAGGTTTTCTGCACGGCGACGCTGCGCAGGATAGAGGCCGGAAACAGATCCAGCGGCACGACCCGCTGCAGCGGCTCGGGGCTGGGCAGGGGCGAGCCGTTCAGGCGCGCCGCCGAATAGCGCTCGCCCAGGCCGCGGACGTAGACGAAGCGGTTTTCGGCCACGGTCAGGCCAGCGACGCGAACCAGGGCGTCGGCGGCGTTGGAGTCACCCGTGCGCTCCAGATCCTCGGCCGTGACGAAGGCCGAGATTTCGGAGGTCGCCCTCATGGGCTCGGGGATATAGCGGCCCAGCACGACGATCTCCTCGACCGAGGTGACTTCGGGCTGTTCGGTTTCGGCGACCTGGGCCAGCGCGACATGCGGCGCGGCCAGGGCCGTTGTGGCGAGCAGAAGCCCGCTCAGGGTGTGGATGATGCGGGTCATGGTCTTCTTGCGCCTTTGAGATGTCGACGAAACGGGAATGAGCGGCGGCCCGCGAAAGGCCGCCGCTCGTCTCCTTGGGCTCGGATCAGCAGGTCGAGCCGCTCTCCAGGCCGCAGGTCCAGCCCCGCCACCAGTTGTCGTTGCTGTCGCGGACGGCGCCGATGTAATCGACGTTCTGCAGGAAGGCGCTGACCGAGTTGACCGGCGTGGCGGTCACGGCGTTCTCGTTCGTGCCGTTGACGAAACCGTTCAGGGTCGAGGTTCCGTTGGCGGTGTTGTTCGACCCGGCGTTGAAGATGGCCGCGGCCTCGGCGGCCGTGACGTTGGTGTCGTCGCGGAAGGCGATCGGGCAGCTGAAGTGGATCGAGTTGAAAGTCGGGCCATTGGCCACCGTGGCGGCGTCGTCGATGTCCAGGCAGGCGGCCGACCCGGTCAGGACCGAGTTGTACATCTGCATGGAATGGCCGCTGTTCAGGATGATCGCGTCGCCGCCATTGGGGCGGCCGATGGCGGTCACGTTCGAGATGCGCGGACGGGTGAACAGGGCCTGGTTGCCGGCCGAGGACGATTCGAACATGCGGTCGCCGCCCGAAGCCCGCTGGCGGATGATCATGAACTGGGCCGAACCGCGATAGCCGGTGTCGGTGTCGAAGCTGTCATCGTCGTTGCCGGTCAGGACGACGTAGCGCAGGTTCACCGTGCCGCCGAACGGCTCGATGCCGTCGTCGGACGAGTTGTGGACCTGGATGTACTCCATCACGGTGCCGTTGCCGACGCCGGCCAGGGTGATGCCGTTCAGCTCGTTGCCGGGCAGCACTTCGAAGCCCGGGAACTGGACGCGCACATAGCGCAGGCGGCCCGAGTTGTCGGCCACGGTGTTGCCGCCGTAGAAGGCGCTGGTGCCTTCCACTTGGGCTTCACAGGCCAGGTTCGGCGGGGTCACGCCCCCGGGACAGGCGGCGATGGGCGCGCGGCCCAGGATGACCAGGCCGCCCCACTGTCCGATGGAGTCCGGACCGGAGGTGCCTTCGATGTTCTGGCGGCTGGTGAAGATGATCGGCGCCGTGGCGGTGCCTTCGGCGAAGATCTGCGAGCCGCGATTAACGACGATGAAGTCAGCGCCGCTGGAGCCGAAGATCGTCACGCCCGCCTCGATGGTCAGGGTGCCGTCCTGGGCGCCGGCGATCGGGGCGGCGGGGTTGGCGCCCTGGTCGTCGCCCACGTCCGTACGGCCGCCCAGCGAATAGATGGTGCCGGCGCGCAGCGGCACCACCAGGTTCCCGACGACCTTCGCGGGCAGCTGGCAGTTGCGCAGATTGTTGATGACGCCGACGTTGTCGAAGCCGGTCGGCAGTCCGCCGCGGCTCCGGTTCCGCCGCCACCGCCACCGCCGCCGCCGCCGCCGCCGCCGGTTCCACCGCCGCCGAAGCCGCCCTCACCGGGCGAGGCCACCTCGGCCGAGCCGCAGGACGCCAGGGCGAGCGCAGCGGCGCCGGCCATAAGGATCTTGTAGGTACGTGACATGGGAGTCCCCTCGTTGCGCGTGAAAGCAGGCCCGCCGCGCACCATGCCGACGCCCCCGCAACTCGGAGCATGGGATTAGTGAAGGTTTGCAATGATCAGATGACAGTAATTTCGCCATATCTTGTCATGATCAGAACCCGGATCATTATTTATATTTCTGCTGTACTTATTCCGGCGTGTATCGAATTGAAAACACCGAGCCATTCCGTCGGTATTCAAGATCGACCGCGTGTCCGGCGGCGATGTCCGCCGCCAGCTCCTCCAGCCGTTCGGAACGATCAAAGGGCGTGCCGTTGATGCGCAGGATCACATCACCCGGTCTCAGCCGCGCGGCCGCCAGAACGCCGCCGTCGGTTCCCGGCCTCCACACATAGCCGTCGGCGCCGTTGGCGGAGACCGGCCGCAGGGCCGTGGCGTAGGTGGCGGGATCGGCAGCGCCCGGACCCGCTGTGGCCTGGCCCGCCGCGGCCTGACCCGTCGCGGCCATGACGGGTTGCGCCGGGCCGGGGTTCGCTGCGGGCGGCGCCGCCGGGAAGTCGAGCCGTGTCCGGGTCCGGCCATGGCCCAGCACCACATGATCCGTGGCCACGGCGGCCAGTACGACGCCCTCGCTGACCGTCTCGCCGACGCGGACGGCCTTCTGCACGCCGTCCGGCCCGGCAATGATCGCGCCGGCCCGTGCGCCCGCGCGCACGGCGTAGAGAGTGTGCGGCGTCAGGGGGGCGGCATCGCCCACAGTTCCGAAGAAGGGGTCGTCCCCGGGGTGCGCATGCGCCGCAGGCGCCGGCCCGATCGTCAGGGCCGCCGCCTCCGTCTGCCCTCGCCCTGCTCCGCCGAGCGTCCAGGCCCAGAGCACCGGCTGCAACGCCAGAAGCACGGCCAGAACGACCTCGGTCGCGGCTTGAGCCCGGCTGACGGGTCGACGAAACAGGGGCAGGGCGAACATGGCCGGAACCTAGTCCGGGATCATGACAGTCATGCGTGCACGGACGGGCCCAGGCTCCGCTTCGGCGGTCATCATATCAAAAGTTTTGGTCGCGATGCTGGGGTCCTGGAACTTGCCGGCCTGTCATGTCACTGCATCTCCGCCCCTTCACGCCCGCCGACGCCCCCGTCGTCGACGCCCTGCACAGCGCGGTGGACTGGCCCGCGCGCTCTGCCGAGGGCTGGCGCTGGCTGGCCGCCAACCCGGCGCGCCCTGCCGACTTTCCCATCGGCTGGCTGGCGGAGGACGAGGCGGGACGCGCCGCCTTCGTGGGCCAGTTTCCACAGCGGTTCTGGATCGGCGACCAGCCGGTCCTGGGCGTCTCCGGCTATTCCATCATCGTGCCGCCGGAACTGAAGGGCGTGGCGGGACGTCTCATCCGCAGGATCATGAACCGGACGGACGTGGCGCTGTTCTACACCCTGAACGCCAACGCCCTGTCGGCGCCGCTCTACCGTCGGCATGGTCTGTCCCCCTGGCCGGAGGGCGCCCATGCGTTGAAGCTGACATGGATGATCGATCCGATGGCCGCCGCCGGCGCCGGGGTCATCCGCAGGCTGGCGCCGGATCTCAGCGGCAGGCCCGGTCCCGAACGTCTGATGAACCGCCGTCTCGGCCGAAACCCGGCGCTGAGATTGCCCCCGCAGGTGACCCCCCTGGACGGGTTCGATGACGACTGGAGTCTGTTCTGGTCCCGACTCAGATCCGAAGGCCGCGTGCTCGCCGACCGCAGCGCCGAAACCCTGCGCTGGAGATTGGGCGAGCCGGACGGAACCCTGCCGCCCATCCTGCTGGCCTACCGCCGGGACGGCGCTGTCACCGGCTGGCTGTTGGCGCAGATGGCCAAGATGAGCCGCCTGGAGCCGCCGGTCCTGGACATCATCGACCTTGTCACCCTGAAGGACGAGCCTGATGCGGCCGGCGTCCTGACCGGCGCACTGATCGCCAATGCGCGGCGTCTGGGCGCGGCCAAGGTGCGGCTCCAGGTGGTCTCGCCGGACATGCTGGAGGCCCTCGGGCCGTTGGCGCGCCGCGCCCGTCGCGAGGGCGGCTGGGGCCATGGCCACGCCCGCTTCGCCCCCGAACATGCCGCGCGGATGCGGGCGGGCTGGTCGCCGACTCCCTTCGACGGCGACTACAGCTTCTGCCTGCGCCCGGTCCCTGCGGCCTGAATCCGGATCAGACTCTGGGCCGCGCCTTCAGTTCGTCGCGAATCTCGGCCAGCAGCGCCTCGGTGGGCGTGGGCGCCGGGGGCGTCTCGGGCGTCGGCTCGGCCGCCTGCTTGCGCCGCATGCCGTTGATCCCCTTCACCAGCAGGAAGACCGCGAAGGCCACGATCACGAACTGAACCACGGTGTTGACGAAGGCCCCGTACTGGATCGCCACCTCCTCCACCGCCTCGGTGGCCGGGTTCTCCGGGACCAGCACCCACTTCAACTCGGCGAAATCGACGCCGCCGAACAGAAGGCCGACCGGCGGCATGATCACCCCGTTGACCAGGGCCTGGACGATGCCACTGAAGGCCGCCCCGATGATGATGCCGACGGCCAGATCCACCACATTGCCGCGAACGGCGAACTCGCGGAATTCCTTGATGAGGCCCATGCCTTGCTCCTGCTTGCGACGCCTCAGCCGGGCGTCAGGTCGAGATGGAGAAACTGGTTGAAATCGGTCGCTTCATAGTCGCCGAAGGCCGGTCCGTTCCTGAACCCGCGCCGGCGGTACAGGTTCAGCGCCGGTTCGAACGCCTCGCCCGATCCGGTTTCCAGGCTCACGCACCTGCATTCCAGCTGCGCGGCCTCGGCGATCAGATGCTCCAGCATGGCGCGCCCGGCGCCGCGCCCGAGATGATCCGGATGGGTGCGCATGGACTTGATCTCGCCGACGCCGTCACGGCTGGTCTTGAGCGCGCCCATGGCCAGCAGGGTCTCGCCCTCCCACAGGGCGAACAGGGTGACCCCCGGCGCCTGGAGCCCCGACAGGTCCAGCGCATGCACGCTGTCAGGCGGCGACCACCGCCGCATGGCCTCCAGGTGAAGCCGCAGCAGATCCAGCAGGCGGAGATCTTCGAAATCGGCCGGGGCGATGCGCCAGCGGCTGTCCATGACGTATTCAGGCGTCGCCCGAGGCGTTGAGCCGCTCGCGAAGCTCCTTGCCGCTCTTGAAGAAGGGCACAGACTTGGCCGGCACCTCCACCGCCTCGCCCGTGCGCGGGTTGCGGCCCGCCCGGGCCGGCCGCGAACGCACCGAAAAAGCGCCGAAACCGCGCAGCTCAACCCGGCCTCCGCCGCTCATGGCGTCGATCATCCGGTCCAGCACGATGTTCACCACCCGCTCAACCTCCGCCTGGGTGAGGTGGGTGTTTTCCGCGGCCAGCTTTTCGATGAGCTGCGACTTGATCATCGGTGATCGGCCCCCGCCATGTGATGTTCCCGGCCCCCGGCGCGCGTCCGGGCGACATCTAAGCCCCGACCTTAGCCATCCTTGGCCCTGCGAATAAAGCCCCACACGCGATTCAGACGCGAATTCGTCCTTAATCTTCAATGGATGTGAAAAAGGCGGCCGGGTCGCCCCGGCCGCCTGATCCGTCTTCGATGGGGCGAAGGCCTACTCCTTGGAGCCGGCCTTCTCGCGCAGGGCCGCGCCCAGGATGTCACCCAGCGACGCGCCGGAGTCCGAGGACCCGAACTGATCGATGGCTTCCTTCTCGTCCTTCATCTCCAGCGCCTTGATCGACACCGAGACGCGGCGGGTGGCCTTGTCCACGGAGGTGATCATGGCGTCGGCGCGGTCACCCACGGCGTAGCGCTCGGGGCGCTGCTCGGCGCGGTCGCGCGACAGGTCGGACTTCCGGATGAAGGCCGAAACCGGGGTGTCATCCTCGCCGAACTTGACCTCGATGCCGCCGCTCTCGATCGCCGTCACGGTGACGGTGATCTGCTGACCCTTGCGGTAGGTGTCGCCTTCCATGGGGTCGCCGCCCAGTTGCTTGACGCCCAGGGAGACGCGCTCCTTCTCGATGTCCACGTCCAGCACCTTGGCCTTGATGGTCTCGCCCTTGTGGTAGCGCTGGATGGCTTCCTCGCCGGAGACGTTCCAGTCCAGATCGGACAGGTGCACCATGCCGTCGATGTCGTTGTCCAGGCCCACGAACAGGCCGAACTCGGTGGCGTTCTTGACTTCGCCCTCGACGGTCGAGCCGATCGGGTGGGCTTCGACGAAGGCTTCCCACGGGTTGTTCTGGGCCTGCTTCAGGCCCAGCGAGATGCGGCGCTTGGCGCTGTCCACGTCCAGGACGACCACATCCACTTCCTGCGAGGTGGAGACGATCTTGCCCGGATGGACGTTCTTCTTGGTCCAGGACATTTCCGAGACGTGCACCAGGCCCTCGACGCCGGCCTCCAGCTCCACGAAGGCTCCGTAGTCGGTGATGTTGGTGATGCGGCCCGTCATCTTGGCGCCGGCCGGGTACTTGGCCTCGACGCCTTCCCACGGGTCGGCCTGCAGCTGCTTCATGCCGAGGCTGATGCGCTGGGTGTCCGGGTTGATCTTGATGATCTGCACCTTGACCGTGTCGCCCACGGCCAGGACCTGCGACGGGTGGGACACGCGCTTCCAGCTCATGTCGGTGACGTGCAGCAGGCCGTCGATGCCGCCCAGATCCACGAACGCGCCGTAGTCGGTGATGTTCTTGACCACGCCGTCGCGGACTTCGCCCTCGGCCAGCTGGCCGACCAGCTCGGTGCGCTGCTCGGCGCGGGCTTCTTCCAGGATGGCGCGACGCGAGACGACGATGTTGCCGCGCGGACGGTCCATCTTCAGGATCGCGAAGGGCTGCTCCTTGCCCATCAGCGGGCCGACGTCGCGCACGGGACGGATGTCCACCTGCGAACCGGGCAGGAACGCCGAGGCGCCGCCCAGATCGACGGTGAAGCCGCCCTTCACGCGGCCGACGATGGCGCCCATGACCGGCTGCTCATCGGCGAACACGCCTTCCAGACGGGTCCAGGCTTCCTCGCGGCGGGCCTTGTCGCGGCTGATGACCGCTTCGCCCAGCGCGTTCTCGACGCGCTCCAGATAGACCTCGACGTTGTCGCCCACCTTGGGCAGGTCGGCGCCGTCGCCCTGGCCGAACTCGCGCATGGCGATGCGGCCTTCGGTCTTCAGGCCGACATCGACGATGACGATGTCCTTTTCGATGCCGACGACGCGGCCATGGACGACCTGGCCTTCGCCGAGATCACGGCCGGAAAGCTGTTCGTCCAGAAGGGCGGCGAAATCGTCGCGGGTGGGGGTGAGTGTGTCGGTCATGAGGTTGGTGTTGTTTCTGAAAAAGAGTTTGGCGCGCGAACGGAATCCGCGCGGCGGTTGAAAGGAGATGTCAGGCAGTGGCGATGCGGGCGGCATGAAAAACCGGCCTGAACGCCCGCGGCTCGTCGAGGGACCGGTGCGTTGGATTTGTCCGCGGGGTTCTAGAACCCGTGCCGGACGCGCGCCGCCTCGACGACGCGGCGGGCCGCATCGAAGGCGGCCTCTATATCCATTTCGGTGGTGTCCAGCAAGACCGCGTCGTCGGCCATGACCATGGGGGCCGCGCCGCGTCCGGCGTCGCGCTCGTCCCGCCGGATGATGTCGGCCAGCATGTCGTCGAAGGCGATGGCCTCGCCCCGCCCCGTCAGCTGCAGCCAGCGGCGGTGCGCCCGCGTCTCGGGTCTGGCCGTCACGAACAGCTTCACCGGCGCGTCCGGCGCGATCACCGTGCCAATGTCGCGTCCGTCCAGAACCGCCCCGCCCGCCTGCCTGGCGAAATCCTGCTGCAGCTTCAGCAGCGCCGCACGCACCCCGGGGTGGGACGCCACGCGGCTGGCCGCCTCGCCCGCCCCCCGGCTGGTCAGGGCCGCTTCGTCGATCAGGTCGCCCGGCGTGACGCTCCCGGCCGCCCGCGTCGCGGCCTCGGCGTCGCCAGATCATCCCCCGCCGCCAGGACCTTCAGCCCGGTGGCGCGGTATAGCAGCCCTGTATCCAGGTGCGGCAGGCCGTAATGGGCCGCCAGGCGCGAGGCGATGGAGCCCTTGCCCGAGGCGGCCGGGCCGTCGACGGCGATGATGAGGGAGGGGGTCATCGGGGCTCGATAGAGGCCCCCAGTCCCTGCATCAACTCCACGAACCCCGGAAAGCTGGTGGCGATCATGCCGGGATCATCCACCGCGACCGGCTCTTCGCTGTTCAGCCCCAGCACCAGATGGCTCATGGCGATGCGGTGGTCGTGGGCCGTGCGCACGGTGGCGCCGCCCTGCACGCACGGACTGCCGGTGACGATGAAGCCCTCCGGCTCTTCCTCAACCTTGACCCCGCACGCGGCCAATCCGGCGGCCATGAGCGAAATCCGGTCGCTTTCCTTGACCCGCATCTCGCCGATGCCACGCATCACGGTCGCGCCTTCCGCATAGGCCGCCGTGGCCGACAGGATCGGATATTCGTCGATCATGGAGGCCGCCCGCTCGGTCGGGACCGTGATCCCCTTCAAAGCCGAATGCCGCGCGGTGACGTCGCCGACCTCCTCGCCGCCCGCCATGCGCCGGTTGGCGATGGTCAGATCCGCGCCCATCTCGATCCAGGTCTGGAACAGGCCGGTGCGCAGGGGATTCAGCATCACCCCCTCGACCGTCACCACCGAGCCCGGAACGATCAGCCCCGCCGCCAGCGGAAAGGCGGCCGAGGACGGATCGCCCGGCACCGCCACATGGGTCCCCGTCAGTCGCTGCCCACCCTGCAGTCGCGCCACGCGCCCCTCCCCGGTCTCGGACACGTAAACCACCGCTCCAAAGGCCCGCAGCATGCGCTCGGTGTGGTCGCGGCTGGGCTCCGGCTCGATCACCGCCGTCTCACCCGCCGCATTCAGCCCCGCCAGCAGGATGGCCGACTTCACCTGGGCCGAGGCCACGGTCTGGCGATAGACCATGCCCTTCAGACCGCCGCCGTGCAGCGTCAGGGGCAGCCGGTCCTCCGCCCCGCCCCAGTCAAAACGAGCGCCCATGTCCGACAGCGGGCCGGTGACCCGCTTCATGGGCCGCTTTCTCAGCGAGGCGTCGCCATCGAAGGTGACGGACAGATCGAACCCGGCCGCCACGCCCATCAACAGGCGCACCCCGGTTCCGGCGTTGCCGCAGTCGATGACGCCGGACGGCGTCTGGTAGCCGCCCCGCCCTTCGACCCGCCAGGCGCCGTCGCCGGTTCGCTGCACAAGTGCGCCGAACGCTTCGACCGCCCGGGCAGTGGCCAGGATGTCGTCGCCTTCCAGCAGGCCCTCGATGGTGGTGTCGCCCATCGCCAGGCCGCCCAGCATCAGGGCCCTGTGGGACATGGACTTGTCGCCCGGCGCACGCACGGCGCCGGTCAGCGCGCGCGAGCGGCGCGCGGTCAGAATTTCAGAGAATGTCACCCGCGATTCCGTGGGTCGAATTGCAATCAGATGCGCCTGGCGCGGAATCCGCTTTTGACAGCGGCCTCCGGTGGTGGCAAGGGAGCCGCCCGAATTCAAATCGACCAACCGTAAGGCTCGAACCTTGGCCAATCCCGAACTGGGCGCGAAGCAACTCTGCCCGAACTGCCAGGCGAAGTTCTACGACCTGAACCGCCGCCCGGCCCACTGTCCCAAATGCGACACCGAGTTCGACCCGGAGGAAGCCGTCAAGGCTCGACGCGGCAAGGGCCGTGCGCCCTTCGCCGACGAGACCGAAGAGGATCAGGTCAAGGCCAAGCCCGCCGACGCCGATGAGGACGAGGAGGAGGAAGTCACCGCCCCCGAGATCGACCAGGGCGGCGACGAGCCCATCCTGACGCCGGACGACGATGACGACGACACCAGCGACGACGCCGGCCTCAAGGTCAGTGACGGCGACGACGATGACGACATCTCCGACGACGACGATGATTCCGTGCCCTTCATCGAGGACGAGGACGACGATTCCATCGACGAGGAAATCACGAAAAGCGCCAAGAAGGACGACGACTGAATCGGGATGAAAAAATAGGCGGCTGAAGGGCTTGATCGCCCTATCGGCCTGACATAGGTTCCGCCGCCTTCACCGACCCCATCCCGATGGCGGCGGCGAGGACCGACCCGAAAGTTTCGGGGCTATAGCTCAGTTGGTAGAGCGCTTGAATGGCATTCAAGAGGTCAGCGGTTCGACTCCGCTTAGCTCCACCATAAACCCCTCGCCGAAACCCGGCGGGGGGTTTTCCATTTCCGGGATGATGCTGGAGCGAAAGGCCGCTACGGCCGCACGGACAGCGCCTGCGGGCGCGTCACGGCGTCCAGGTCAGGCGGCCAGTTCGGCGCGCGTCTCGGGCGCCGCCAGGGCGACCACCGCCTGAACCGGCTCGGCCAGGAGCTCCCGGGTCGGCTGGCTCGCCGCCAGCGCCCGCTCCAGGCCCGATGTCGCGATCACCAGCGGCGTATCCGACGCCTTCATGGCGATGGCCTTCAGGATCGAGGCCTGTTCGCGGATGGCGCGCAGGGCCTGCATGGGGTCGCTGTCGAACTGTTTGTGGGCCGACGCCAGAATCCGCATGGCCTGGTCCTTGGCCGCCGCCTCGGCTCCGGCGCCCTTCGGCGCGTCCGCCTTGCGCTTTCTCGGCCCGGAATATTCGCCCGAGTTGAAGCGCCGACGGTCGGGGCCCACATAGCCCACCGCCTCGATCCAGTTGCGCGGCTTCAGGGACACCACCTCGACCCGCTTGGTCAGGTCGCCGGAGGTGAAGGGCTTTCTCAGGAACTCGTGCACGCCGGAGTCCCGCGCGCCCAGAATGCTGGCGGCCGTGGCCTCGGCCGTGATCATGATGATCGGAACCTTGCGGCAGACCAGATTGGAGCGCCGCACCGCCTTGGCGAAGGCCTCCCCGTCCAGATTCGGGCCCTTGTACTCGGTGAAGATCAGGGTGGGCTCGAATTCGCGGCACACATCCAGGGCCGCCCGGCCCTCGCCCCGGTGCACCACCACGCCCACGCCCAGCCCCTTCAGACTCTCGACCAGCAGCTTCGCCGCCGTCGCATTGGGATCGACGATCAGCACACGTTTCAGCGTGGGGGCCATCCTGGCCAGGCTTTTTGCGTCAGTGGTGAACACGGGCGACTCCGGCGAACGATCTTGGTTACCCACTTTGGGTAAAGATCGCCTTGACGCTGAAGCGAGGTGTTAGGTTCCAGGGGCCAGGGCTTAGGGAGGACGGCATCATGCAGGTGCGATCCTATCGCGACCTCATCGTCTGGCAAAAGGGCATGGAGTTGGCGGCCGACGTCTATCGTCTGACACGTCTGCTGCCGAAACAGGAAGAGTATCGGATCACCGCCCAATTGATCCGCGCTGCGACATCCGTCCCGGCCAACATCGCCGAAGGTCACGGACGCGGCACGCGTAAGGACTACGCTCACTTCATCAGTATCGCGAAAGGCTCGCTGGCCGAGTTGGAGACCTTCTTGCTCCTGGCCCGCAACCTGGACCTCGCGCCTCGTGACAAGTGCGAAGCCGTGCTGAACAGCGCTGAGGAAGTTGGCCGAATGCTCACCGCCCTCCGCAGCAAGCTCGCCCCTAAAACCTAGCGCCTAGCACCTGGCGCCTGGCGCCTGGAACCTAACCCTCGAACGGGTCCCGCATCAAAATCGTGTCGTCCCGCTCGGGGCTGGTGGACAGCAGGGCCACCGGCGCCTCGATCAGCTCTTCGATCCGGCGCACATATTTGATCGCCGCGGCGGGCAGGTCCTTCCACGACCGGGCGCCTGGGTGCTCTCGCTCCAGCCTTCCAGCGTCTCGTAGACCGGCTGCACGCCCGCCTGATCCTTCATGCCGGCCGCAGGTAATCCAGCTCCCGGTCGCCGATCCGGTAGCCGGTGCAGATCTTCAGCTCATCAAATCCGTCCAGAACATCCAATTTGGTGAGGGCGATGCCGTGGATGCCGTTCACGGCGATGGACTGCCGCACCAGCACCGCGTCGAACCAGCCGCAGCGCCGCGCCCGGCCCGTCACCGTGCCGAACTCACGGCCCCGGTCGGCGATGCGCTCGCCCACCGGGTCGAACAGCTCGGTCGGGAACGGCCCCTCGCCCACCCGGGTGGTGTAGGCCTTCACGATGCCCAGCACATAGCCCACCGAACGCGGCCCCAGGCCCGAGCCCGCCGCCGCCTGTCCCGCCACCGTGTTCGACGAGGTCACATAGGGATAGGTGCCGTGATCCACGTCCAGCAGGGTGCCCTGGGCGCCCTCGAACAGGATGCGTTTGCCCTCGCGGTAGAACCGATCCAGCGTCCGCCACACCGGCTGCCCCGCATAGATCAGCACCTTGGGCGCCACCTCCAGCAGGGCGGCCTTCAGCCCGGCCACGTCCACTTCCGGCAGGTCCAGCCCTTTCCTCAGGGCGTTATGGTGGGCCAGCAAACGCTCGATCTTGGCGTCCAGCGCCTCGGGGTCCGACAGGTCCCCCACGCGGATCGCGCGCCGCCCGGCCTTGTCCTCATAGGCCGGGCCGATGCCCCGCCCGGTGGTGCCGATCTTGGTCTTGCCCGCCTGCGCCTCGCGCGCCTGGTCCAGGTCCTTGTGCAGCGGCAGGATCAGGCAGGCGTTGTCCGCCAGGCTCAGGATCTCCGGGGTGATCGACACCCCCTGCGCCTCGATGCGGCCGATCTCGTCCAGCAGGGCCCAGGGGTCCACCACCACGCCGTTGCCGATCACCGACGGCTTCTGCTGCACCACGCCCGAGGGCAGCAGGCTCAGCTTGTAGACCTTGTCGCCCACCACCAGCGTATGGCCGGCGTTGTGACCGCCCTGGAACCGCACCACCACATCGGCCCGGTTCGACAGCCAGTCGACGATCTTGCCCTTGCCCTCGTCACCCCACTGGGCGCCGACCACCGCGACGTTCGCCAAGACATTACACTCCGCTGGAATTGCGGGAGCACGCTATACCGGGGGAATCGCTCCGTGTCCCCCTCTCCTGCCCATTTCGTGGCAGGCAGCCGAACCCTCGACGCAGGCTCAGCGCAGCGCTTCCCCGAACGCCCAATCCAGCCACGGCGTCGCGGCTTCCACGTCAGCCCTCTCCACCGTGCACCCGCACCACAGCCTCAGCCCCGGCGGCGCATTGCGGTGCGGCTCCATGTCGAACACCGCGCCCTCGTCTTCCAGCAGGTCCTTGAACCGCTTCACGAAGGCGCGCTGGTCCTCCGCCGGCAGGCCCGTCACCCGCGGGTCCGTGAACTTCAGACACACAGACGTCGTCGACCGGATTTCCGGCCGCACGGCCAGGAAGTCGATCCAGTCGGTCCGCTCCACCCAGTCGCTCAGCGCCGCGAAATTCGCGTCCGTCCGTGCGATCAGCGTCTCCAGCCCGCCGATGCCCTGCGCCCACTCCAGGGCGTCGATCCAGTCCTCGATGGTCATCACCGAGAAGGTGTTGATCATGGTCCCGGTCGCCAGCGCCCGGTCGAACCCCTTGCCGTCCTGCAGCCTCAGCACCTTGGGGATGGGCCAGGGCGCCCGGTAAGTGTCCAGCCGCGCCACGGCCCGCGGCGACAGCACCGCCACCCCGATCCCGGCCTCGCCGCCCAGCGCCTTCTGGAACGAGAAGGTCGTCACATCCAGCTTCGGCCAGTCCAGCGGCATGGCGAACGCCGCCGAGGTGGCGTCGCAGATGCTCAGCCCCTCGCGCTCATTGCTGATGAAGTCGGCATTGGGAACCCGCACGCCCGAGGTGGTCCCGTTCCACGGAAACACCACATCCTTCGCCGGATCGACCCGCGACAGGTCCGGCAGCTCGCCCCACGGCGCCTCGATGACCTCCGGGTCCAGCTTCAGGTGGTCGCGCACGTCCGCGGCCCACGTCAGGCCGAAATTCTCAAAGGCCACCACCTGCACCGGCCGCTGCCCTAGCATGGCCCACAGCGCCGCCTCCACCGCCCCCGTATCCGACGCCGGCAGGTAACAGGCCACATAGTCATCCGGGACCTGCAGCACCTCGCGCGTCAACCGCAGGGCATAGGCGAACCGCTCCACCACCTCGGGCGCCCGGATGCCCCGGCCCAGCAGATCGGTGGGCAGGCCCGCCAGCGACCAGCCCGGCCGCTTGGCGGTCGGCCCGGCGGAGAACCACGGCCGCGCCGGCTTCACGGAAGGCTTCGATCCCGCCGTCATCATGCCTTGCCCGGCGCATAGGGCCGGTCCGCCCGCCATTTCTCGGCGAATTTCACCAGATTGTGGTCCTGATACTCCGGCAAGGTCACCATCAGCTTCGCCAGCAGGTCGCCGCGCTTGCCGCCCGCGAACGCGCCCTTGCCCTTCAGCCGCAGCACCTGGCCCGAGTTGGACGCCTTGGGAATGGTCATGCTGACCGCCCCGTCCGGCGTCTTCACCGTCACCTTGCCGCCCAGCACGGCGTCGGGCACCGACACCGGCAGGTCCATGTGCAGGTCCGCGCCTTCGCGGCGATAAAGGGGGTGTGGCTGGACCTTCAGCTCGATCAGGGCGTCGCCGGCCTCGCCGCCACGCCCCGGCATGCCCTGTCCGCGCAGGCGGATGGTCTGGCCGTCGCCGGCGCCCTTGGGAATGGTCACGTCCAGGGTGCGCCCGTCCGAGAACTGGATGCGCCGGGTCGCCCCGGTGATCGCGTCTTCAAGACTGATGTCCAGCGTCGCCTTCAGGTCCTGCCCGCGCGCCGCGCCGCGGCCGCCGCCCGGCCGTGCGCCCGCGCCGCCGCCGAACATGCCGAACAGTTCGTCCAGATCGATGCCCTCGAACCCGGCCCTGGCGCCGCCCGCGCCCGGCCCCTGACCAAAGCCCCCCTGCCCGAAGCCGCCGCCCGGACGCGCGCCGCCGCCGCCGCCGAAGCCGCGAAACTGCTCGCGCCCGTCCGCGTCGATCTCGCCCCGGTCAAATTTCTTGCGCTTCTCCTCGTCGCCCAGAATGTCGAAGGCGGCGGTGATGCGCTTGAACCGATCCTCGGCCGCCGTGTCGCCGGGGTTCTTGTCCGGATGGAATTCCTTGGCCAGCTTCCGGAACGCCTTGCGGATATCGTCCTGACTGGCGCCCCGCGCCACGCCCAGTTCCTTGTAGGGATCACCCGCCACGTCCGACCCTGCTCCATAAAGCCAAAGCCGTCAGTTAAGCCATGCGGGCGCAAGCGCAAAGGGGCGGGATGGACTGAGAAGGGTTAAGCACCCGCCTTGAACGCCTCGAACGCCGCCATCAGCTCATGCATCGCCGCCCGCGCCTCGGGCGAGGCGGCGGCCTGTTTGGTCTCTTTCATCATGTCTCCAGTTGAAAACGGGCGGGACAAGCCGCACCCTCGTCACCCGGCTCGCCGCCGGTCCGTTCAGACGCTTTGGGGGCGCCCGTGTCGGATTTTCGAAACTCAGTCTTCCGCCGCTCCGGCGCCGCGCGTGAAGGCGCCTTCAGATGAAAGCCGACGCCCCTTGGGATCGCTTTCTCGATCTGCTTTTCGGAAAGCAAAAGCCCGGCGACCCGGAGCCTCCGCCTCTGCCAGGCCCTTTCCTTTGGGTCCTGCGCACAATGGCCTTCGTCACGGTTGTGGTCGGATTGCTCTGGCTGAGCACATGGTTCGGTTTCGCGGCCAGCGTTCCGGTCATCGGCTCCTGGGGAGCCGCCGTCGGCGCCGAAAGGCTGCTGTTGGCGACCTTGGTCCTGGCGCTCGTCAACGCCATCGTTCGGCTCGGCTACGAGCGCACCCGAAACCGCCGACAAGCTGCTACGGAAACGAGTCCGGAGTGAGCGCTTCGCGCCTTTCCTGCAACCTCACAAGCTGCCCATGCCTAACTTCACCGACCTCGAACTGGCCGTCCTCGACGCCATCGCCGACGAGACGGTCGAGCAGGCGCCCGAGCTGCTGGGCCAGATCGCCGACGCCCGCGTGGTGGACCGCATCCAGACCCGCGCGGGCTTCATCACCCACATCCAGGTCGATCCCGCCCGCACCGCGCCCATAGACTCCGGCCACGCCCGGCTCGGCACCATCCACGCCGACATCGCCGGCCTCGCCGATCCCGTCGCTTCCGCGCCGTCATCGAGCATGGCCGTCTGACCGCGCTCGAAACCGAGACCTACGGTCAGGACGCCTCCGCCATCGACTTCGCCACCGCCCCCTTCGGCGGCCTGTTCCGCATCACGCCGGAGGGGGAGTCCGTCGCGGTCACGTCCCCTGCGCCCGTCGTGCCGACGCCGAACCCGCTGCATCCCATCCAGCAGCCCGCCGGCCCCTTGCCGACCTCCGATCCGCCGCCGGTCAACCTGCAGGATCTCTTCGCCCTCAAGGGGGGACAGCGCCATTCGCCTGAGCGGGCCGGAGGCCTTCAGAGCGCCCGCCTGCCCTTCCCGCTGAACATCCTGTTCATGGCCCTCGATTTCGCCGTGGTCGGTTTCATCGTCGTCTTTTTCCTCGGCCTGAATGAGCGAATTCCGGGCCTGGCGGGCCTCGGCGTCGATACCGCCTTCGCCATCTTCGTGCCCGCCGTAATCGGCCTCACCGTGCTGCGCTGGCTGCTGCTTCGCCTCACGAAGGCCCACGCCGATGGCTGACGCCCGATCCTACCCCCACGCCTTCGCCCTGACCCGCCTGTTGATCACAATAGCCATCGCGTCTGGCCGTTCTTCTTCCTGCCCGCCATTCACCCCCGGGCCGACCTGGATTCCTGGGTCCCGGTGGCCGTCATCGTCCTTGTCGCGGCCCTGGTCGGCCTGTGGCTGCTCCGGTTCGTCCTGCGGCGCATCCGCGCCCGGCGTCGGCTGTCCGACAGCCCCCTTCACCGTCTCCACGGCTGGGTCGAATCCGTCGACGAAGTGGATTTCCTCGAGCCGCCCGGTGTTGAGGACTACCCCCTCTGGCGCGGAACCGTCGTCGACCGGCTCATGCGCCTGATCGGCGCCCGCTCGGAGCACGCGGCGAAGACCGGATCAGCGATGCCTTCCTCCCCTTCGTGCTTCTGGCGTTCGCGATCCTGGCGACCGCGACCTTCGCGCCGGCCTTCGCCGAGACCACATGGAACGCCGCCTTCGCCGTCACCGGCGTGACCCTCTGGTCGGCCATTCCCGTCCTCGGCGGGGTCTTCGCGGCCCTCCAACTGCGCCAGTGGGCCGCCCGGACGCTCAGACAGATAGAGCGGCCTGAGCCGGAACCCATCCCCCGCCCACCGGTTCAATTCCCGTAACCGGAGGATCAGCATGACCAATCGCGTTCGTTTCGCTTCCATCGCCCTGGCCGCCGGCGCGGCCCTTGCGATCGCCGCCTGCAATGAAGAGCCTGTCCCGGCCGGCCGGGACGTCGCCGAGATGATGCCGGACACCAGCGCCCCGGTCGCCGACGCGGACGGCGTGGCGCCCGACGCCGGCGAAACCGGCGTGGCCGAGCCCACCACCCTGCCGCCCGAGGAAGATCAGGGAACCTGAGACGCGCGGTCACCCCGGCGGCGTCTAGACCCCGTAAAGATCGATGACGGCGACACGGTCCGCCTTGGCCGTGGCGAACTCGACCACCACCGCGAAGGCGGTGCGCGCGTCACCCTTCACAGCCACGCAATTGGCCGCGCCCACCTTGCCGTGGCTGATGGCGTGATGGACGATCAGGACGTCATGGTGATCGCGGAACATGTCCGCCGCCAAGGTCCGGACGGCCTCCGCACCCGTAACGTCCGCGTGGCCGTTGCGGCGCAGAACCACCGTCTCGGCCAGGCTCGCTTCGAGCGTTTCCGCACCCGTCAGAAGCCCGATCGCCACCTCCTGCATGAAGGCGTTCTTGGGCGAATTCCGGCAGTCGCCGCTTCTCGTGATCCTGGTCATGGTCATGGTCTCTCCAATGCCTCGGGGTCCCAGCCGGTTCTACAGCCAAACCGCGCCCCCGGCAGCATCGGGAACGTCACCAGCGACACCTCCCACAGGTCCACTTCGCTGAGCACCCGCAGCCGCCCGTCCTTCCTAGCCCGCACCGCCCGAAACCCGATGGACAGCCCATCCAGCGCCCCGGCCCGGGCCAGGGCCCCGGCGAAGCGCGCCTCGGGCGACCAGTCCAGGATGCGCCCGGCCACGAACAGCCCGCGCGCGTCTTCAAGCAGTTCGTCCCACACCCCCACCAGCGCCCGCGCCTCGTGCTGGTGCAGCATCTTCACCCCCGCCGCCCCGCTACGCGCGAGGCTCTCGGCGAACGCCCCGCGCGCCACCACATCCCCGTTCAGGTCCGCCACGCCCCACAA
Organism: Brevundimonas abyssalis TAR-001; assembly: GCF_000466985.1. Lineage (GTDB taxonomy): Bacteria > Pseudomonadota > Alphaproteobacteria > Caulobacterales > Caulobacteraceae > Brevundimonas > Brevundimonas abyssalis. The sequence continues at coordinate 40 of NZ_BATC01000018.1, read as the reverse complement.
CGAGGCGTAGCCCTGGATGAGGAGTGGCGAGTGATCAGTG
>NZ_BATC01000019.1 GCF_000466985.1 Brevundimonas abyssalis TAR-001 | reverse complement strand
GGTGGAGGGGGCGCTTCCGCTGCACAGAGAGTTTGATTGCGGTCGAGGTTTCAGAGTGGGGGAGCGGACAGCCCCCTCCACCATGCTGCGCATGGTCCCCCTCCCCAGTGGGGAGGATTACGCCATCCCCGCCAGCCGCGTCAGCTCCGCCACATGGGCGGCGAAGGCCTTGCGTCCTGCGGGCGTCAGCGACAGCCAGGTGCGCTGGCGCCCGTCCACCGCCGCCTTGCGGGGCTTCAGATAGCCGGCCTCCTCCAGCTGCTTCAGATGCTTGGACAGCACCGAGTCCGACACCTTGATGGAGTCGCGGATCATGGCGAACTCGGCCTCGTCGATGCGGGACAGGATGGCGCAGATCTGCAGCCGCCCTGGCGCGTGGATCACCGGATCGAAGACGGGAACGGCGGTCATCCCGCCGTCTCCGCCAGCTCCCGCTTCCACACCGCCATCCAGATGCGGCCGCCGACGATGGCGGCGACGAAGCCCGCCGCCCCGGTGGCCAGCGGCGTCCAGGCGATCCCGGCCGTCTTGCCCCAGAGGGACAGCCCCATCAGGCCGATCAGCACCACGACCAGGCCGATGGCCGCCCAGCGGGCGCGCTTCGGCGAATAGCCGCTGACCCACCAGCCGTATTTCTGCTTCCACCAGTGGATCAGGCCCACCAGCCCGACCATGGACACCACCAGCGCCAGCGCCGCCCACGGCGTCGGCATCCCCTGCCCCGCCACCAGCAGGCCGCAGCAAAGCCCATAGGCGATGTCGTAGCTGAAAGGATACTTCATCTCGCCCGGCACGGCCTGGCGGGCATTTGCGATGGCGTCCAGCGCCTCTCGCGGGTCGGGTTGGTTGGTCATGGCGAACTCCTCACTTTCCATACCGGAAAATGAAGCTGACTTTCCACTTCGTCAAGTGATAGTTTTCCAGATTGGAAAATCAGCGCAGCGCCGCGAACCACCGCTCCAGCATCACCGCCTCGGCACGCAGGCCCTCGGCCCGCTCCGCCGCCTCGGCGTCCACGCCCCAGCGCTCCTCGGTGAAGGCTTCATCCAGCCGCGACAGGTCGAACGCCTCGGCGCCCGACAGGGCCCCGCGCTGCACCGCAAAGGCCAGCACCGCCGAACCCAGCAGCGGCGTGGCCATGGCCAGGCCGGTCAGGGCGTAGTCGTCTAGCGCCAGCGCCTGTTTGCGCACCGCCGCCAGCGCCTCTTCGGCCTGGGACCGGTGCACGATCCCGGCGACGGGAACCAGCACGCAGCCCAGATCCCGCTCGGCCCAGTCGCGCCACGGCGTCCAGTCCCGCGCCTGACGCTCCACCAGGGTGTCCGGCGTCTCGGCCAGATAGCAGATCGCATCCGACCCGGCGTAGGCGGTGATCTCGTCGGCCACCGCCTCGCGCACCTCGCGCACCCGGTCGATGGCGGTGAAGGCCAGCCGTGTGGCGGGCATGGTGGCGGGGATGAGGACATCGCCCTGCCCGGCCCATTCCTCGGCCACCAGCTGCGCGGCGCCTTTCGTCGGCAGCACCAGACTATGGCCCGCCGGGGATTTCGGCATCTTCCCGTCCAGCCTGACCGCCCAGCCCTGCCCGTCCGGCTCGACGCTGACGGCCTTCCAGAACCGGCGCACCTGATCCGGCGCAAACTCGACAAAGCCCGCGGGGCGCTTGGACGGCGTGTCGGCCGCCTTATGGTTGTCCACTAGGGCCCTCTCCTGAAATGCACACGCAACGCCTCAGTCGCGTCATCGAAAACTATACTCTCACCGAATACACCGGGCCCCTCGCACAGGAAAATTCGCCAATTTGCATCAGCGGTCATGCCGAAACGGGCGGTCGCGTTCCTGTGCGCAACCAGATCAGGATGGGTAAGGAAATCGCAAGGACGACGCAGAGCCTCTTCTACGACTTGGCGTATGGCGGGATCGGCGAACAACTCCCGATCATACTGGAAGCTCGCACAGGAATCCGCGTTGATGCAGTCCGGCGCGGGGGGGGCCGCTCAACAAGTGGCAGCCCTGCGCCTTGTGAACCAGGTAACGTTCGAGGCCTGCTCGATCACACGTTCCGCCAGCAGCAAGCGTATAGGCCGCATCCCCCATGTGTTCGTAGTAGCCGCGGCCGGTCATTGACCGAACCAGTGCTTCCTCGGCTGCGGCAGTGAAGGCCATGGAATAGAGGTAGGGATGGTGGCCGTACCAATTGAGCCGTTCGGGGAACGGCCGGGAGCATCCGCTGAGCAGCAACAGCGCGGCCGTCAGGCTGATGAGCGCTTTCACCTGATCCCCCCTCTTGATCGAGGAATTTCTCCTGCCCTCAGGATCTGAGTTCGCAGCACACGGTCAAGTGGTAATGCGCGAAACGGGAGGCCGAAGCGTCCACGAAGCAAGGAAATGGTGAGCCCCCTCGGGTTCGAACCGAGGACCCTCTGATTAAAAGTCAGATGCTCTAACCAACTGAGCTAGGGGCTCCCACACCTTGAAGCGGCGCGGACCATACGGATGTCGCCCCGGCGGGGCAAGACAGGTTGCGACCTCTTTTTTCGCGCCCCTCAGGCCGCCGCTTCGGCTTCGGGTTTAGCCGCCGGGCGTCGTTCGGCGCAGGCCTCGCCCAGGGTCCGGGCCAGCAGGGGCGCGTCGATGGGCTTGGTCAGGAAGGCGTGGACCCCCGCCGCGTCCCAGGCCGCCTTGTGCACATCCATGGCGTTGGCGGTCAGGGCGATGACGGGCGTCGCCACGTTTGGTCCGCCGGCGCGGATGCGGCGCGTGGCCTCCAGCCCGTCCATCACCGGCATCTGCATGTCCATCAGGATGGCGTCGAAGGGCTCGACCCCCGCCGCCTCCACCGCCTCGGCGCCGTTCTCGACCAGGGTCAGGCGACAGCCGTGGGGCTCCAGCAGCAGGGCCAGGATGCGCCGGTTCACCTCGTGATCGTCCACCGCCAGGATGGACCGGCCCTGCAGCGAAACGGTCGCGGGGCGCACGACGGGCGCGGCCTCGACCGCATCGGCCGGGTCCACCGCCTCGACCCGCACGGTCAGGGTGAAGGTCGAGCCCTCGCCCGGCGCGCTGGTCGCCGTCAGGTCGCCGCCCATGGCCTGGGCCAGACGGCGGCTGATGGCCAGGCCGAGGCCCGTGCCCCCGTACCGCCGGGTGTCGCCCGCCGACGCCTGTTCGAAGCTGTCGAAGATGCTGTCGATCTGGTCCGGCGCGATGCCGCATCCGGTGTCGTGAACCTCGGCCGTGAGGGTCGAGGTCGCCTCGTCCCAGCCGACGTTCACCCGGATCGCCCCGTCCCGGGTGAACTTCACCGCATTGGACAGCAGGTTGAACAGGATCTGCTGGAACCGCAGGGGATCGGTGCGGATCGCGTCGGGCACGGCCTCGTCCACCACAACGCTCAGGCGAACGCCGCGGGACGTGGCCTTGGGCTCCCACAGCCGGCGCAGGGCGGCCAGCTTGTTGCGCACATTCATCTCGGTGGATTCCAGCCGCATCTTTCCGGCCTCGATCTTGGAGAAATCCAGCACGTCGTTCAGCAGGCCCAGCAGCATGTCGCCGCCGTCCAGCAGCATGGAGACATGCTCGCGCTGCTGGGCGTCCAGCCGGCTGCGGCGCAGCAGGTTGGCCGCGAGATGACCGCGTTCAGGGGGGTCCGGATTTCGTGGCTGATGACGGCCAGGAACTCGGACTTGGCCGCGCTGGCGTGTTCGGCCCGGTCGCGCTGGGTCAGGGCCTCGGTTCTGGCCGCCTGCATGTCGCCCGTCGTCCGAATGGACTGCTTCACAGCCACCACCAGGTGCGCCACGTACAGAAGCGCAGCGATCAGAATCGCCACCGCCGCCAGATCGCGGGTCATCGCCAGGGTCAGAAGGGGCAGACCCAGGAAATAGGTCGCATGGGGGATCACCGAGGCGATCAGCAGGGGCCGCACATGGTGCATATGCAGGCTGACGTGCAGCAGGGCGCCCGCCACCTGGATCATGGCGAACAACGGCCCGAAGGGACCGCCCTGGAACCACAGATAGACCGCGATGGACGAATAGATCGCCGTGTTCAGCGCAGCAACGCCGGCACAGAAGGCGCGCCGGGCCCGCGAGGGCTCCCCCTCGCCGAGGCGCATCGGCCGGAACGCGATCCAGTCGAGCGCCTGGCCCGCCAGCATCGTCGTAAACCAGATGACAGGCCAGATCGAGGGCGACATCACCATGGCCGCACCACCGATGAACAGGGCGAGGCCGATGCGGGTGGGCAATTCCCTGCCCCGCGCCGTCGCCACCGCTGCATATCCGGATGTGAGCATGGCCTGTCGGCCTCCCTTGCATTTGCGAACAAGGGTATCTCTCACAGTGCAAACGATTAGTTTCCAAGCCTTGACGGATGTCTCCCCCTCGCGGATGGAACAGGGGCGAGGATCAAGCGTTGCGTGTGGCGACAGGATCCGACCGGGTTGGGGAATGAAGATGAGCAAATTCAGACTGATCTTGGCGATTTCCGCCGTTGCGGCCCTCGCCGCCTGTGACGATGAGGCCTATCGCGATCCGGCGCAGGGCGACCTGCCCCCTCCGCCCGCGATGGAGCCGGCCCCCGCCGCCGAGGATGAGGGCGTGGACACGGCTGCCACGACCCCCGAAACCCCGCCGACGGACTACTCCCAGCTTCCCCCGCCGCCCGAGAGCTCCGAATCAACGGTTCAACCGGAAAGCGAGACACTGTTCTATTGAGGCCCGGTTCCCGCCGCGAGGCTGTCACACGGAGATGCTTGACGCCGGTCACGCCCGGCCTCCACCAGTTCCCGGCGGGCCGGAGAGATTGCGTTTGAAACGTCCGCTTCCCCTGATTGTCGTCGCCCTGACGGTCCTCGGCGCCGCGACGGCCGTCCAGGCCGAGCCTCGCGCCCTGGTGCGCGGCGAGGTCGACGGCGATCTCTTTGAAGCGCTCGAACGCGCCGTGGGCGAGACCGACGCCCGCATCGAAAACCGTTTCCAGGCCCGCCGCCGGGCCGCCGCCGCCGCCGCGAACGCCGAAGCCCTGCTTCGCTCCGAAGGCTACTATCAGTCGGTGATCGAGGAGGTCGTGGAGGGTGAAAGCCCGCCGCGCGCCGTCATCATCGTGACGCCCGGCCCCCGCTTCGCCCTGGATCAACCGCGCGTGGACTGGCTGCAGACGCCGCCCGACGACCAGACCGCCCAGGCCGTGCTCGGCACGGTCGAGACCAAGCCCGGGGCGCCCGGCCGGGCCGCCGACGTCATCGCCATGGAGGGGCGGATCGTCTCCGGCCTCACCCGCCGGGGCTACGCCGACGCCGCCGTCGAGCCCCGTCGCGTGGTCGTGGATCACGCCGTCTTTCTGGTCCAGCCCACCTACCGCATCGACGCCGGGGATCTGGTCCGGCTGGACGGCGTGCGGCTGGAGACCCGGGGCCCGACCCGCCCGGCCTGGGTCGGAGGCCTCGCACCCTGGACCGAGGGCGACGTCTACGATCCCGATGACGTGGCCGAACTCGAGCGCCGCCTGCTGGAGACCGGGGTCTATGACGGGGTCGGCGTCGCCCTCGCCCCCGCCGACCAGACCGACGACCAGGGCCTGCGCCCCATCATCGTCACCCTGACCGACCGACCGCGCCGCATCCTTGAGGCGGGGGTCAGCTATTCCACCACCGAGCGCCGGCGTCGACGGCATCTGGACCTGGCACAACCGGTTCGGGCGCGCCGACACCCTGCGCTTCCTCGCCCGCGCCGCGCGCATCGACAGCCGCATCGGCGCCGAGCTGTCCCTGCCCCACTGGCGCCGCCCCGGTCAGACCCTGAGTCTGGCCAGCGCGGCCGTCTATGAAGACACCGACGCCTACGAACGCACCGCCATCAACCTCAGCGCCGACCTGCGCCAGCGCTTCGACCGCACCTCCTGGTACAGCTATGGCGTCGGCCTGGAAGGCGGCCTCTACAACGAGACCCGCTTCGACCCGATCACGCGCGGCCCCGTGGATGTCGAGCGCGACCTGGTGATCCTGACCGGTCGCGGCGGGTTCAACCTGGACCGCTCCAACGACCCGCTCGACCCGCGCCGCGGCTGGCGCCTGTCCGGCTCCGCCCAGCCGACGGCTGTGACCGGCGACGACGACGTCTATTTCCTGCGCGCCGATGTGACGGGCACGGGCTACCTCCCCCTTCAGGATGAAGGCCGCACCGTCCTGGCCGGACGCCTGCGCGTCGGCTCGATCGTCGGCGCCGAGGAGTTCGTGGTCCCGTCCGACCGGCTGTTCTATTCCGGCGGCGGCGGCTCGGTGCGCGGCTATGCTTATCAGGGCGTCGGTCCCCGCCTGACCGACAACACCCCCCGCGGCGGCCTGTCCCTGTTCGAGGCCTCCGTCGAGGTGCGCCGCGACATCGGCGAGAATTTCGGCGCCGTGGTCTTCGTGGACGGCGGCGCGGTCGGCTTCGAGGAGACCCCGAACCTCAGCAACATGCGCTACGGCGCCGGCTTCGGCGTCCGCTACCGCCTGCCCTTCGGCCCCATCCGCGCCGACGTGGCCTTCCCGCTGGACAAGCGCGAAGGCGACGCCGACTTCCAGCTCTACATCAGCATCGGACAGGCGTTTTGACCGACACGCCCACCGAACCTAAAACCCCGCCCGAAACCCCGAAAGAGGCGAAGGCCCGGCGCACGCGCCGGCAGTGGGCCGCCCTGATCGCGGGCATGGTCGCCGGCGGCCTGATCGCCCTCACCGTTCTGGTGCTGATCGGCGGACGCCTGGTCGTCCTGTCCCCCGCCGGGCGCGACCTGGTGATGGGCTTCGTTTCGGGCAAGCAGCTGGGCGACTACGGCGCCATCACTGTGGAGGGCCTGTCCGGCGACCTCTGGGACGACTTCACCATCGACCGGGTCACGGTCACCGATGAGGAAGGCGTCTGGCTGGAAGCCACCGACGTGCGGGTGGACTGGTCCTATCTGGCGCTGGTCACCCGGCGCTTTCACGCCAGCGAGATCACGGCCGACCGCATCCGTCTGATCCGCCGCCCCATCGTCGAGCCTTCCGACGACCCGCCCGGCGGCGGCCTCCCGCTTACCATCGACATCGACCGGTTCTCGGCCAACATCGACCTGGAGGAGGGCTTCAGCCAGGAATATGGCCGCTGGACCCTGACCGGTCAGACCAACATCCGCCGCGTGGGCCTGAAGACCGCCGAGGTCCGGGCCTTCAGCCTCACGCGGCGGGGCGACTTCCTCCGCGCCGACGTGCAGTGGGGCGACGGCATCGACGACCTGCGCGTGAACGCCCTGGCGCAGGAGGCGGGCGGCGGCCCCCTGGCCGGCGCCCTGGGCTATTCGCCGGACGAGCCGTTCCGCGCCCGCGCCCGGATCGACGGCGAGGGCGTCAGCGCCCTCGTCCGCACCGGCGAATTCACGCCCCTGACCATCGACGGCCGCTTCCGGCAGGGCGGCGGCACCCGCATTTCGGGCCATGCCGACTTCTCGGGCTCGGACCTGCTGGAGCCCTTCGTGCGCCGCATCGGCCGCACCGCCCGCTTCGGCCTCGCCACGGTCGCCGATCCCGAACGGCCGGGCTTCGAGGCCATGGCCTGGGATCTGCGCGCCGAGAATTTCACCTCCCGCGCCCGGGGCTTCGTCCGCTCGGCGGACCGCGCCGTGCCCGACGGCATCCGCCTGAACGTGGCCACCCCCTCCCTCACCCGGCTGACCGGAGCCCGTCTGGCCGGACCCGCCGCCTGGGCGGGCCTGTTCCAGGGCGACGCCGCGGCCTGGTCGCTGGACGGCGCCGTCAGCGTCCGCAATCTGACGGCCGCCAGCTACAGCGCCGCCCGTCTGAGCGGCCCCCTGAACGTGCAGGTCCGCGACGGCCGCATGGCGCTGGACGGCGACCTGGCGGTCCAGGGCGGCTCCCGCTCGGGCGTCATCGGCGGCCTCCTCGGCGCCCAGCCGCGCGTGGCCTTCGAGAGCGCGCGCACCCCTGACGGCGCTTTCCTGCTCGAGGACATCGACCTGCGCGGTCAGGGCCTGATCGTGGACGGTTCCGGCGCCCGTGGCATGAACGGCTCGCTGCGCTTCTCGGGCCGGGCCGAGGTCACGGACGCGAGACTGGTCCGCCCCGCCGCGCGCGGCGCTTTCGGCGGACCCATCCGCGCAAGCCGGGCCGAGCCCGGCGCGCCGTGGCGCATCACCTTCGACGGACGGGGCCGCCGCTTCGCCACCGGCATGGCCGAACTGGACCGGTTGCTGGGCGCGACACCGCGTCTGGCCGTCACCGCCGCCTATGACGAGGGGCGCATCGCCATCGACAGCGCCCGGCTGACCGGCACGGCCGGTCGCGCCACGGCCCGGGGGCTGATCGGCGGCGACGGCGCCTGCGCCTCGCCCTGGACTGGGACGCCGAGGGTCCGTTCGGCGTGGGTCCCGTGGCCATCGACGGCGCCATGACCGGCGAAGGCGCCCTCACCGGGACCCTGTCCCGGCCCCGCGCCGACCTGACGGCCCAGTTCGCCGAGGTCGCGGCCGGGCCGCTCACCCTGACGGACGCCGATCTGGTGCTCAGCTTCCGGCGCGGCGCCAACGCCTCCGACGGCCGCGTGGCCCTGACCGCCGACAGCAACTATGGCCCCGCCCGCGCCTCGGGCGACTTCTTCCTGGCCGACGGCGGGGTCCGGCTCAGCGGCGTGGACGTGAACGCCGGCAGCGTCGAGGCCCAGGGCGACATCGCCCTGGTCGGCGGCGCCCCCGCCAGCGCCGACCTGACCTTCACCGCCCGCCAGGGCGCCTTCCTCGCCTCCGGCCAGGCGGACGGGCGCGTGCGCCTGACCGAAGGCGCCGGCTCGGACACCGCCATCCTCGACGTCACCGGCCGCAATGTCCGCTTCGCCGGCTCCAGCTATCTGATCCGCACCCTGGACCTGGAGGGCCGGGGCACGCTGAGCCGCCTGCCCTTCACCCTGACTGCGGACGTTGTGGGCGACACCCCCGTGGAGTTTGACGGCTCCGGCGTCTACGCCCGCGCCAATGGCTCCCAGACCGTCACCCTGTCCGGCGACGGACGGGTGCGCGAGATCGCCTTCAACACCCGCAGCCCCGCTGTGATCGCCCTGGCGGGCGACGGTCGGGTCGTTCGGGTCGATCTGGGCGTCGGCGGCGGCGCCTGGTGGGCGAACTGCGTCAGGACAGCAACGCCTCCCTGATCGAGGCCAATCTGACCAGCGTGAACCTCGGCTCCCTGTCGCCCGACCTGCGCGGACGCGTCACCGGCCGGGTGTCCCTGCGCGGCGCCGGCGACGACCTGTCCGGCTCCGCCAATCTGACCATGACCGAACTGCGCAGCGTCGACGCCGCCGAAGGTCTGGAGGTCAACGGAACCCTGGACGCCCGTCTGGCCGGCGACACCCTGCACCTCCGGGCCCGGGCCGTGGACGAAGGCGGCGTTCAGGCCAGCGCCGAGCTGACCCTGCCGGTCGAGACCTCCGCCGCCCCCCTGCGCCTGGCGGTCAACCGCACCCGCCCCATGTCCGGCGAGGTGTCGCTCAGCGGCCAGGTCCAGCCCATCTGGGACATCTTCCTCGGCGGCGAACAGCGTCTGGCGGGTCAGGTCGACGGCCAGGCCGACATCGCCGGCTCCATCAACGACCCGCGCATCACCGGCACCCTTGATGTGCGCGAGGGCATGTTCCGCGACACCATCACCGGCGTCCGCCTGGAAGGCCTGACCCTGGCCGCCCGTTTCGACGGCGAGTCCGCCCAGGTCCAGACCTTCTCCGCCAACGACGGCTCCGGCGGCACGGTATCCGGCTCCGGCCGCATGAACCTGCGCCAGGGATCGGCCTCCAGCTTCACCCTGAATCTCTCCAGTTTCCGCCTGATCGACAACGAGATCGCCACCGCCGACGCCTCCGGCCCGGTCACCGTGACGCGCGGCGCCGACGGCAACATCCAGCTGATGGGCCGCCTGAACATCGACGAGGCCGAGGTCGCGGCCAATCCTCTCGGCGGCAACGGCATCGTGCGCATGGACGTGATCGAGGTGAACCGGCCCGGGGGCGATCCGGTCGTCAACGGCCAGGACGACCCCGAAGCCGAACGACGCGGCCCCACCATCGGGCTCGACATCGTGCTGCGCTCCCCCAACGGCCAGGTCTGGGTGCGCGGGCGCGGTCTGAATGTGGAGATGAACGTCACGCCCGCGTGCGCGGCTCCCTCGCCAGCCCGCAGCTGACCGGCACGGCGCAGGTGGTGCGCGGCGACTATGATTTCGCGGGCAAGCGTTTCGTGTTCGACGAGCGCGGCACGGTCACCCTGTCCACCAACACCGACCGCATCCGCCTCGACCTGCGCGCCGTGCGCGAGGATCCGGCCCTGACCGCCGAGGTGCGGGTGACCGGCACCGCCGCCTCTCCCGAGATCGAACTGACCTCCACGCCCCAGCTGCCCCAGGACGAGATCCTGTCCCAGGTCCTGTTCGGCCGTTCGGCGTCCCAGCTGTCGGCCTTCGAGGCGGCCCAGCTGGCCTCGGGCGTGGCGTCCCTGGCGGGCGGCGGCGGCTTCGACGTGCTGGGCAATCTGCGCGAGTTCGCCGGTCTGGACCGCCTGTCCTTCGGCGGCGACGCCTCGGCCCTGACCGTCGCGGGCGGCCGCTACCTGACTGACAACGTCTATTTCGAGGTCATCGGCGGCGGCGAGGCAGGCGGCGCCGTTCAGGTGGAGTGGCAGGTCCGACGCAACATCGCCGTGACCTCGCGCGTCGGCGGCGACGGCGACGCGCGCCTGGCCATCCGCTGGCGCAACCAGACCCGGCAGCCGGGCACGGGCCGCCGCGATCGTCGCCCCAACCGGACCGAATAGGGCTCCGGCGCACGAATATTGCCTGACTTGGCTTTTGTCCCGCCGGGCGCGTAGGGTCCGCCCGCATGAAGATTCACCCCCACGACCAGACGGTTCTCGACCGCGTCGCCGAGGCTGGCGCGCACATCCTGTCGCGCGCCGTCGCCTGGAGCGGGATCAACTCCGGCAGCCGCAACGACGCCGGTCTCGCCCGCATGCTGGACGTGCTGGAGGCCGAGGCGCGGACCCTGCCCGCCGAAATCGCGCGCATCCCCACCTCCCCCTCATCCATCGTCGGCGACGACGGCCGGGTGATCCAACAGGCCCACGCCGACTGCCTGAAGATCACCGCCCGCCCTGACGCCCCGATCCAGGTGGTCCTGACCGGCCACTATGACACGGTGTTTCCCGCCGACAGCCCGTTCCAGACCGTGACGACGCGGGCCGACGGCGCCCTCAACGGCCCCGGTCTGGCCGACATGAAGGGCGGCATCTCCGTCCTGCTGGGCGCGCTGGACGCCTTCGAGGCCCACCCGGACAAGGACCGCGTCGGCTGGACCGTCCTGCTGTCCCCGGACGAGGAGATCGGCTCCCCCGCCTCCGCCCCCCTGCTGGCCGAGCTGGCGCGCGCGGGCATCTGGGCCTGACCTATGAACCGGCCTTGGCGGACGGCACCCTCGCCGGCGCCCGCAAGGGCAGCGGCAACTGGCACCTGATCGTCACCGGCAAGGCGGCCCACGCGGGCCGCGCCTTCGAGGAGGGCCGCAACGCCGTGGCCGGCGCGGCCATCCTCGCCGCCGCCCTGCATGGCCTGAACGGCCAGCGCGAGGGCGTCAGCGTCAATGTGGCGAAGATCTCCGGCGGCGGCGCCCTGAACGTGGTGGCCGACAACGCCGTGGTCCGCTTCAACGTCCGCGTCCCCGACGCCCAGTCCGCCGCCTGGATCGAACACGCCGTCACCGAGATCGCCTCGACCCCGCCGTTCGAGGGCCTGAGCCTGCACCTTCACGGCGGCTTCACCCGCCCGCCCAAGCCCATGGACGCGGCCCAGACCGAGCTGTTCGAGGCCGTGCGCCAGACCGGCGCCCTGCTGGGCCAGACCATCGCCTGGAAGTCATCGGGCGGTGTGTGTGAGGGCAACAATCTGCACGCCGCGGGCCTGCCCAATATCGACACCCTGGGGGTGCTGGGCGGCGACATTCACTCCGAGGACGAGTTCGCCTGGCCCGACAGCTTCGTCGAACGGGCGCAGCTCTCCGTCCTGATCCTGTGCAAGACCGCCTCGGGCGAGATCGACGCCCACCGCCTGAAATCCCTTCGACTGGAGACCCTGTAACCGCATGCTCGTCGTCCGCCCCGCCGGGCCCTCCGATCTCGACTCCCTGCTCGAACTGGCCATCCTCTCCGGCCCCGGCTTCACCAGCCTGCCCGAGGACGCCGACGTCCTGTCCGAACGGCTGGACATCAGCCGCGACAGCTTCACCGGCACGCTGCCGCCCCAGGAGCGCTGGTACACCCTGATGCTCGAGGACACCGCCACCGGCGACGTGGACGGCGTCGGCAGCGTCAAGGCGGCGGTGGGGCTGAAGCGGCCGTTCTTCTCGTTCCGCATCGTCAATCACACCCAGTCCTCGCCCTCCATGAACGTGCGGCTGGATCACCAGACCCTGGTGCTGGTCAACGAGTGCACCGGCTGGACCGAGGTGGGCTCGCTGTTCCTCAAGGCCGACCGGCGCAAGGGCGGCGCGGGCCGCCTTCTGTCCCAGTCCCGCTACATGCTGATCGGCGCCGATCCCGACCTGTTCGCCGACAATGTGCTGGCCGAGCTGCGCGGCGTCTTCACCCCCGACGGCGCCTGTCCGTTCTGGGACCATGTGGCGCACAAATTCTTCCCCATGGAGTTCGACGACGCGGACCGCATGACCGGCTCCACCGACAAGCAGTTCATCGTCGACCTGGCCCCGCGCCACCCCATCTACATCGGCCTGCTGCCCGAGCCCGCCCGCGCCGTGATCGGCAAGGTGCACCCCCAGGGCGTGCCCGCCATGGCCCTGCTGGAATCCGAGGGCTTCCGCCCCAACGGCCTGGTGGACATCTTCGACGGCGGCCCCACCGTGGCCTGCGAGCGCGACAACATCCGCACCGTCCGCGACGCCCGCACCCTGACCCTGGCCGTCGCCGACGAGGTGGACGTGGAACTGGTCTCCCTCGCCTCCACCGACAGCGTCACCGCCTTCCGCGCCGTGCGCACCAAGGTGGCCATCGACGGGGACACCGCCCATATGAGCAAGGAAGCCGCCGACGCCCTGAAACTCAAACCCGGCGGCGTCGTTCGGGTTAAGAGCTGACTTAGAAACCCGCTCATCCCCGCGAACGCGGGGACACAGTCCTGTCCAGCTTGACGCTGATGCTTCAGGATTGGCGAGCGGAGCAGACCTGACCCTTCAGGTCATCCAAATCACTGGATTCCCGCGTTCGCGGGGATGAGCGGACATAAAATGACGAACACCCACTTCATCGCCAACCAATGGACCTCCGGCCAGGGCGCCGCCTTCACCTCCACCGATCCCGCCACCGGCGAGACCGTCTGGACCGGCGCCGAGGCCTCCCCCGCCCAGGCCGCCGCCGCCGTGGACGCCGCCCGCGCCGCCTTCCCCGACTGGGCCGACCGCCCGCGCGAGGACCGCATCGAGGCCGTGAAGCGCTATCAGGCCCTGCTCAAGGACCGCGCCGGCGACATGGCCGAAGCCATCAGCCGCGAGACGGGCAAGGCCCTGTGGGAGACGAAGGCCGAGCTGGGCTCCATGGCCGGCAAGGTGGACATCTCCATGCGCGCCTATGAGGAGCGCACCGGCGAGCGCGAGGCCGAGACCGCCTTCGGCCGCGCCGTGCTGCGCCACCGCGCCCACGGCGTGGCGGCGGTGCTGGGCCCCTACAACTTCCCCGGCCACCTGCCCAACGGCCATATCGTCCCGGCCCTGCTGGCGGGCGACACGGTGGTCTTCAAGCCGTCCGAGGAGACCCCCCACACCGGCCAGCTGATGGCCGAGGCGCTGGAGGCCGCCGACCTGCCCACGGGCGTGTTCAACCTGATCCAGGGCGGCCGCACCACCGGCGCCGCCCTGCTGGACCAGAACATCGACGCCCTGCTGTTCACTGGCTCGGGCGCCGCGGGCGCCCACTTCCGCAAGAAATTCGCCGACGATCCCCACGTGATCCTGGCGCTGGAGCTGGGCGGCAACAATCCGCTGGTGGTGTGGGACGCCGCCGACGCGCAGGCCGTGGCGGGCATCGTCATCCAGTCCGCCTTCATCACCACCGGCCAGCGCTGCTCCTGCGCCCGCCGCCTGATCGTGCCCGAGGGCGCGGCGGGCGACGCCGTCATCGAGGCGGTCAGGGCCCTGGCCGACCGCCTGACCTTCGCCCCCTGGACCAGCGACGGCGAGGTCTACGGCGGCCCCCTGATCTCGGCCCGCGCCGCCGACGGGGCGCTGAAAGCCGTGGACGCCCTGATCACCGGCGGCGCCCGCGTCATCCGCCCCTTCGGCCGCATTCCGGGCCTGTCCGACGCCTTCGTCGCGCCGGGCATCCTCGACATGGCCGAGGCCCGCGACATCCCCGACGAGGAGATCTTCGCCCCCGTCCTGCAGGTCTATCGCGCCGCCGATTTCGACGCCGCCATGGCCCGCGCCAACGACACCCGATACGGCCTGTCCGCCGGTCTGGTCAGCGACGATCCGGCCAACTGGGACCGCTTCCAGCGCCGCATCCGCGCGGGCGTGGTCAACTTCAACCGGCCCACCACGGGCGCGGCGGGCGACATGCCCTTCGGCGGCCTGGGCGCCAGCGGCAACCACCGCCCCAGCGCCTACTACGCCGCCGACTACTGCGCCTACCCCATGGCCAGTTTCGAGGCGGACGCGGTCTCGGACATCACGTCTGAAATCAAGGGATTGAAGCCGTGAGCTTGTACGGGGTGCCGAGCCGGAAGATAGGCCCGGAGCCGACGGCTATGAGCCTAGCTCGAAGCCTGAGAACCACATTCTTCTGCGCGACCATGGCGGCCGTCATCGCGACTTTCACCGTCGTGATCAGCATAGTTTCCGCCGATCCCCCCTTATCGTATCGCATCGAAATCTGGTGCTTTACGTTCTGGGGGTGTGGCGGACTTTTGGCGATTGCGCTCCTGACCAACCGGCAATGGCTCGAGGGCGCTCTGACGCTGATCGTTGTCGCGATCATCGGCGGGTTGGTCTGGCGGTTCGCCGCCCCGCTCCTCATAGCCAGCGGCGTCCTCGGACCCTACATCATCCCGATTGAATCATGACCTCAGCCTTCGAAGCCAATGCCGACGGCCTGATCGGCCCCACCCACTCCTATGCGGGCCTGTCCCCCGGCAACCTGGCCAGCGCGCTCAACAAGGGCGAGGCGTCCAACCCCCGCGCCGCCGTGCTGCAGGGCCTGCAGAAGATGAAGCTGCTGGCTGATCTGGGCGTGCCCCAGTTCGTCCTGCCGCCCCACGAGCGCCCCAACATCCCGTTCCTGCGCGGCCTCGGCTTCTCGGGCTCGGACAAGGCGGTGCTGGAGCAAGCCTGGCGCGCCGCGCCCGGCTTCGCCGCCGCCGCCTGCTCGGCCAGCTCCATGTGGGCCGCCAACGCCGCCACGGTAACGCCCAGCGCCGACACCGAGGACCGCCGCGTCCACTTCACCCCGGCCAATCTGATCACCAACCTGCACCGGGGTCTTGAGGCCGAGCAGACCACCCGCGCCCTGCGCGCCCTGTTTCCCGACCGCGACATCTTCAAGGTCCACGACCCCCTGCCCGCCGCCCCGCACCTGTCCGACGAGGGCGCGGCCAACCACGTGCGCCTGTGTGCGGACCACGGCGAGCCGGGCGTCAATCTGCTGGTCTGGGGCCGCGAGGCCTGGGAGGCCTGGGACGGCGCCTTCCCCGCCCGCCAGACCCGCGAGGCGTCCGAAGCCATCGTCCGCCGTCACACCGCCGGCCGCCCCGTCCTGGCCCGCCAGAGCCGCGCCGCCATCGCCGGCGGCACGTTCCACAATGACGTGGTCTGCGTCGGCACGCGCGAGGCCCTGCTGTTCCACCAGCTGGCCTTCGAGGACACGGCGGGCACGAAGGACGCCATCCGCCGCATGGCCGACGGCCTGTTCGAGCCGGTGTTCATCGAGATCAGCGACAGGGAGCTGCCGCTGGCCGACGCCATCTCCAGCTATCTGTTCAACTCCATGCTGGTGACCCTGCCGGGCCGCGACCGCCTGACCCTGATCTGCCCCACCGAGACCCGCGACAACGACCGCTCGCGCGCCGTGGCCGAGACGCTGGTCTCCGGCAACGGCCCCATCGGCGCGGTGGAGTATGTGGACGTGCGCCAGTCCATGCGGAACGGCGGCGGCCCCGCCTGCCTGCGTTTGCGCGTGGTCCTGACCGAGGAGGAGCTGGACGCCGCCAACCCGGCCCAGCGCCTGACCGACGAGCTCTACGCCCGACTCTCCATCTGGGCCGCCACCTGGTACCGGGATGCCCTGACCCCCGCCGACCTGGCCGACCCGGCCCTGCTGGACGAGTCCCGCGGCGCCCTGGACGAACTCACCGAGATCCTCGACCTCGGCGGCGACTTCTATCCGTTCCAGAGCGCCTGACCCTTCTCCCGATGGGAGAAGGGGGAACCCGCACACGAAGACGCGCAGCGGCTTCGTCCTTGCGCGGGGGAATGAGGGTCGCATCGGCTCAGCAATCATCCACCCGACCCTCACCCTGCGCGCAAAGGACGGATGCTGACGCATCCATGCGCGCAGCCCTCTCCCATCGGGAGAGGGATCACATCACCAGCGACCACAGCTCCCGGCCCGCCAGCACGCAGAACAGCGCCGCCGCCGCCGCCAGCATGCCGTTGGACAGCCAGCCGCTGCGCCACTCCTTCGGCGTGCGCTCGCTGTTCAGCAGCCACATCAGCGTCAGGGCCAGGAACGGCATGAACAGCGCCCCCAGCACCCCGTAGGCCACGATCAGGCCGAACGGCCGTCCCAGGAACAGCAGCATCATGGGCGGGAAGGTCAGCCACAGCAGATAGCCCCGGAACGCCGGGCTCTTCTCGCCGCGCACCGCCTCGTCGCCCTGCCGTTTGGTCACATGGGCGAAGAAGTCCGCGAACATCAGGCTGACTCCGTGCCAGACCCCGATCAGGGACGAGAAGGTGGTGGCGAAGAACCCGACCAGGAATAGCGTCCCCACCACATCGCCGAACCGCTCGCGCAGCACCTCGTCCAGATCCAGCAGACCCCGGTCCCCGCCGCCCAGCGCGATGCCGGCCGCATAGAGAATCTCGGCCCCCACGATCAGCATGGCGATCACGAAGATGCCCGTGACGATGTAGCCGACCCGGTTGTCCAGCCGCATGACCCGGATCCACTCCGGCCCGCGCCAGCCCTTGGCCATGATCCAGTAGCCGTACGCCGCCATGGTGATGGTGCCGCCCACCCCGCCGATCAGACCCAGGGTGTAATAGGCCGCGCCCTCCGGCAGCATGGGGATCAGGCCCCGCAGCATGGAGGGGATGTCGGGGGTGACCAGCACCGCCAGCCCCACCACCGTGACGAACATCACCGCCACCAGGGCCGTCATGATCTTCTCGAACACCGGATAGGAATTGAACCAGACCAGCACCAGCCCGGCCACGCCCGCGATCATGGCCCAGGTGATCAGGTCGAACACCGGGAACAGGGCCGCCAGCGGCAGGGCCGCCGCCGTCATGCCCGTGGCCCCGTAAACGAAGCCCCATATCACCACATAGACGCCGAAATAGATGCTCGCCCATGGAAAGCCTTTGGGCCCCAGGCTGGACCAGCCGTCGAAGATGGTGCGGCCCGTCGCCAGGCTCCAGCGCCCCACCCCCTCGGCCAGGGCGATCTTCAGCACCGTGCCCAGGATCGCCGCCCACAGCAGGGCGTATCCGAACCGCGACCCTGCGATCAGGGTCGCCACCAGATCCCCGGCCCCCACGCCCGTAGCCGCAACCACGATGCCGGGCCCCAGCAGCTTCCAGCGGTTCTTCGGCGTCACATCGGTCATCGTTGTCCCCCACCCACTCGGGGTCCATCCATACACGCCGCCCGTCCCGGCGAAAGGCGGGAGGGGCGGAAAGCCGTCAGCTGTTGTCCGGCTCCGGCGCCTCCGCCGCGGACGGCAGCAGCAGGTCCTCGGCGGCGTCGTTCTCGCTGGAGGTGGTGGCTTTCTTCTTCGGCTTGCGGGCCGCCGGTTTGGGACGCGGCGCCTTGCCGGTGGTCATCACCTCCATGGCCTCGTCGCCCTCGCGGCCGAACAGGCTGCGGATGCGCAGGTCGGTCTGCGGGAACGGAATCTCGATGCCGGCCTGCTCCAGCGCCTCGGCGATGGCCCAGGTATAGGCCGCGTGCATGGCCGCCGGCCGCTTCACCGCATCCTGCGTCGGCCACACCAGCAGCTCGAAATCCAGCCCGCTCTCGCCGAAATTCACCAGCCACACCTGACACTTGCGCGCGTCCGTTTCGGGCGAGGTGAACGGCGAGGCGCGCGCCGCCGCCAGCACCACGTCCCGCACCTCCCCCCGGTCCGCGCCATAAGCCACCGAGAACGGAATGTGGATGCGCCGGGTGTCGCCCTTCAGCGTCCAGTTGGTCAGGGGGTGCTCGATCAGCTGTGAGTTCGGCACCAGGATGTTGATGTTGTCATTGGTGCGGATGCGCGTGGCCCGTGGCCCGATCTCCATGATGGCGCCGCGCGCCCCGCCCTCGATCTCCACATAGTCACCCACGCTGACCATCCGGTCGAAGATCAGGAAAATGCCGGAGACGAACTCCTTCACCACCCCCTGCAGGCCCAGTCCCACGCCAATGCCCAGCGCCCCGGCGAACACCGCCAGCGAGGACAGGTTCAGGCCCGTGGCCGACAGGGCCAGCATGCCCCCCGCCACGATCAGGCCGTAGCCCACCAGCTTCTCCAGCAGGTACAGCGCACCGCCGCTGCGGCTGGACCGTGCGCGCAACCGCTTGATGCCCCGCGTGGCCAGCCACGCCAGCACCAACGCCACCGTCAGGATGATGGCTGCGGAAATCAGCCCCCCCGCCGTGATGGATGTGCCCGCCAGGCGCAGCACCGGCGCATTCTCGATCTTCTCCAGCGCCTGGAGGCTTCCAAGTTCGGTCATGCGGCTCCAGCGCGCGAATACGGCCAAGTTCCCGCCGTCACACCACCTTGACCCGCCGCCGCGCCCGTGGCCATTGCGCCGCCCATGCTGACCGCCGATTTCGATTTTCACCTCCCCGAGGACCTCATCGCCCTGCGGCCCGTCAGCCCGCGCGATTCCGCCCGCCTGATGGTGGTGCGCGACGGTCGCATCGAGGACCGCATCGTGCGCGATCTGGCCGACCTGCTGCAGCCCGGCGACGCCTCGTCTTCAACGACACCCGGGTCATCCCGGCCCGCCTCGACGGCGTGCGCGACCGCGACGGCCTGACCGTGCCGGTGGAAGCCACCCTGCACCAGCGCACCGCGCCCGACCGCTGGACCGCCTTCATGAAGCCCGGCAAGCGGCTCAAGCCCGACGATCGGGTGATGTTCGGCAAGACCGCCGACGGCGCCTGCCTGGTCGGACGGCTGGACGCCCGCGTGGTGGACAAGGGCGAGGACGGCCTGATCACCCTCGCCTTCGACCTGGCCGGCCCGGCGCTGGACGACGCCATCCGCGAGGCGGGCGTCATGCCCCTGCCTCCCTATATCGCCGCCAAGCGGCCCGAGGACGACCAGGACCGCATCGACTACCAGACCCTCTTCGCCCGCCACGACGGATCGGTCGCCGCCCCCACGGCGGGCCTGCATTTCACGCCGGAGCTGATGGCGGCGCTGGCGGCGCGCGGCGTCTCCACCCACGCCGTCACCCTGCACGTGGGCGCGGGCACCTTCCTGCCGGTCAAGGCGGACAACGTCGCCGACCACCGCATGCACGCCGAAACCGGCGAGGTCTCGCCGGAAAGCGCCGCCGCTCTCAACGCCGTGCGCGCCGCGGGCGGCCGCATCGTCTGCGTCGGCACCACCTCCCTGCGGCTGCTGGAAAGCGCCGCCGACGAGGACGGCGTCATCCGCCCCTACAGCGACGCCACCGCCATCTTCATCACCCCCGGCTACCGCTTCCGCGCCGCCGACGTGCTGATGACCAATTTCCACCTGCCCCGCTCGACCCTGTTCATGCTGGTCAGCGCCTTCGCCGGAACCGAAACCATGAAGGCCGCCTACGCCCACGCGGTGGACACCGGCTACCGCTTCTATTCCTACGGCGACGGCAGCCTGCTGTTCCGGGCCTGACCTTCCTTCTCCCCTTGAGGGAGAGGGGGAATGACCAAGCTACTAAATTATCGAATTCATTTCGAGCACCGAATGGCTGTGTAGCTGCTGTGCAGCTCAGCCCTGTCGGCGCAGACGCGAATGCAGTTGGATACCAAGCTAGCATCGCAGACGGGCAGTTGCGTCTAAAATCCAGGTGCCGAAGGTAGAAGTAGAGGTCCCGTTCGATGAGGAACTACAACCCGAAACTGGCGGCACGGAAATTCCTTGCCTAGCAGAACACTGGCCAAGGGTTCGTTACAGATTGGCCGGGGCGTGATTTGGCTAGCTGGATTGAATGTCGAAGTCAGGACACATGGAGCGGCAGCCCGGAGGAGTTGTCGCCCAGCGACAGAAATGACCAGGCGCGGACCCTAGCAGGCTAAGCTCAGCGAAGGTCGCGGGTTCGGCGCGTAGCAAAATGACCACCAAATGCCGAGATAAACCCCTAACAGGCTTCCCACAGGAACTGATAGGCTGCGCCGGCGCGCATAAAATCTACTCCCTTGCTCAGATAAAGCGGAGTTCCGTCGTAGCACAGATGGACAGTCGCACCCTGCAACGAGCGTAATTCGATGCGATGCAGCGTGTCGAATTCCGCTATTGGAATAGACGCCAAATCATCTTGCCTCTTAAGTGCTGCATAAGTCCATGAAGAACCCGCCGCACCACCTTGAAGACTCCGTGTTATAGACAGTTCCGTGCTTTCATCGATGGCTATATAATCGACCTGATTTTGATCATTTTGCTTCTGAGAGCAACCTGCTGTGAGCAGTACTATTGTCATCGTCGCTGCTAGGGATCTAAGTTGGACATGGGTTTGCTTGTGCATATTCGATTCCCCGTTGTATGCTCGTTTGATCCGCCGGATCATCTCCGTAAGGAGCGGAACCCCGCCAGTTTCCCCACTGCGGATCATAACCGCGGCCAGGAGCGTTGTAGTGTGTCTGTCCCCAACCTGCTCCACGCAGCAGCACCGACTCAGGGAGCCCCAACGCTGTGCCGGTCGCGCCATATGCGAAATTGCCATAGCCCTCGTATACTGAACTCCTTGTCTTGAAGTCCCAATCACCTCCTGGCTTAACTAAATTAAACCAGCGGGAACCACCTTCAAATAGCATCTGCTCGGGTGTTAGTCCGATAGACCCATGAGGCAATCTTGGAGTGTACAATTGCCCGGCCCGGCAGATCAGGTCATCAATGCTTACCCCATCGGGTTGCACGATGGGCTGTTCAGCTGTGCCGCCCGGGGGGCTTGGCCTCCCGGGGAAGTTAACCCACTGATCTTCGCATATTAGGACGAATTGAACCTCACGGGGACCCTCACTGGTAGGTGGTCCCCACCGCGACTCCGACCGGCAAACTCTTATAAGTATGCTGTCCAATCCCCACGGATCAATACGGTTCAACGGATCATTTGCGACGTATCCATACAGGTTCAGCCCGTCACCATACCCGATTGGATCGGTTTGCATGAACCGCCCGATCGCGGCGCTGTAGAAGCGGTTGCGGTGGTTGTAGAGGCCCCAGGCCGCAGACGCGGTGAGCTGCCCGGTGTACTGAACGAACTCAACGTTCCCGGCACCAGGGCGGCCGTACTCGTCGTAGGTGTTGATGCCGGTGCCCACACCCGAAGCGTTGCTGAGCCCTACCACGGAGTTCTGGTGATCGGTCAACAGCCAACTGCGCGCGCCGGTGCCCGGTCCGTTGTTGTAACTGGCCAGCTCGTCCATTGCTGCGCCCGGGACGAACCGGCGATAGAGCGCGCCTGTGGAGGTAGTGACCATCCCCAAGCGCTCTCCCCCTACGGTCTGCAAGGACATCGCCCCGTAGCCATAGGGCTGGCCGAGCGGATCGTAGGTGAAGTTTACACCTCCGGCCGACGTCATCCGATTTGCCGCGTCATAGGCATAGGTCCGCACGCCGTCGTAGGTCAGGTTGCGGTTGGCGTCATAGGTGAAGGTCGTGCCGCCCGCCGCAGTGATCTCATTGCGGCCGTTGACTGTGTAGGTGGTGCTCTCGTTCGCCGGCACATGGGCGTAGAGATTGTTGTTGATGGTTCGGCTGGTGACCTGACTCGCCGGGTTGTAGCCCATGGTGAAGGTCACATCCTGGGCCGTTCCGGCCAGGTTGTGCACGATGGAGGTCAGACGGCCGATGTCGTCATAGCCATAGCTGGTGGGCACCCCGTTGCCGCGGGTGATGCCGGTGCGGCGGCCGAGGTTGTCATAGGCGTATTGCGCCAGCACCCCGGCGCCGGAAGAGGCGCCGTTTTCCCTGACCGCCGTAACCTGGCCGTACAGGTTCCAGTCATACTGAGCGTAGAAGGCATCCGGCCAGGTGATGCGTGTCCGACGGCCGGCCGCGTCGTACTGGAACGCGAAGGTTCCCAGCGGATCGGTCTGGCTGGTCAGCCGGTTCAGGACGTCCCAGGCGTAGGTGACGGCGTGGCCCGGTTGGCTGACCGAGGTCGGGCGGCTCAGATTGTCGTAGGCATAGGTGACGTTGGCCATAGTCCCCGGCGTGGTGAGGAGGGTCCGGCGGTTCAGATTGTCGTAGGTCGAGGTGAAGGTCTGGTTCCCGCGTGAGCGGTAGGTGGTGACGTTGGAGTTGGCATCGTAGGTGTACTGCCCATAGTCCGAGGTCGAACTGCCGCTGGACGACGGATTGGGGAACCGCAGCCGATAGACCCGGTCGAAGCCGTCATAAATCCAGGTCGAGAGATTGCCGTCGCCATCCTGGGCGGTGGCCAGCTGGCCGTTGTGGGTCCAGGTGAGGTTCTGGGTGATGGGCGCGCTGGAGTTGTGACCGCTGGTCAGGCTGGTGACCCGGCTGGCCACGTTATAACCGTAGCGGACAATCCGGTCCTGTCCGAACGAGCCGGTCGTCCCCAGACTGCAGGCGGCCGGGGGGCTGGCGAAGGTGGCCGGATTCATGCGCGTGACCACGCAGTCCACCCGGCCACGCGCGTCATAGCTGACCTGGCTGAGCGCGCGGGTCGTTCCGTTTGAGCTCTGGACACGGGTATGGGTCGGACGGCCATACGTATCGTACTGGTTGGCCTGGCGCTGAAGCGTGACGAAGGCCGCCCAGTTGGGATCGGTCAGGCCGGTCACCGTGCCCTGCTCGGTCAGGGTCACCTGGCCGCGCGGATTGTAGGTGTAACGCTGGGCTCGGCGCAGCAGTGGTCCGGTCCCATCCGGGTCCGGCCCGATCAGGCCGATCAACTGGCGCGCCACGTCGTAGCGGTAATAGGCGGTGTCCGTGGTTCCCGATAGCGGACCGTTGACCGAGGCCAGGTCGCCGTTCGGGGTATAGGTGAAGGCCGTGGTGGCCGTGACGCTGCTGGTTCCCGAGCGCTGGTTGACGCTGGTGGGCAGCCGGTTCGTGGGCGAAGTGGTCCCTCCCGAGCCATAGAAGAGGGTGGTCACCACCTCGTTGGCTGCGTTGGTGCAGGAGGCGCCGGTGACGCAGGCGCGGGTTTCGCGGGGCAGGGTCACCTGGGTCGGGGCGGACGAGATCGTTCCCGGCGCGGTGTAGTACCAGGCGCGTGTCGTCCAGTACTCGAACCGGGTCTGCGGCCGGGCTGCCCCGGTCGTGGGGGCGGGAGCAGTGATGGTCAGCACCCCGCCGTGGCTGGCGTCGTAAGTAAAGTTGGTGGTGTTTCCCCGGGCGTCCGTGACGCTGGTGGGTCGGTTGCAAATGACCGGGTTCGAGCAGGTGGCCGGATAGGCCGCCGTGGTCACAATGTTGGCGAGACTTGAACCCGATTTGGCGACCTGGGTCACCGAGGTGACGTTGCCCCGGTTGTCGTAACCGTACTGGGCGTAGTTGCCTTCAGGCAGGGTGGTTCGCTCCAGCCGTCCCTGCGTGTCGTATTGGAAGGTCGTGGTCTGGTTCAGTTCGTTACGGAAAGACGTCAACTGGCGCAGGCTGGCGTCCGCTATGGCCACGGTCGTACTGGCGTCCGGATTGGTGGTGGTCGTAGTTTGCGTTCCCCCACTGGTGGTCCTTGCATAAGCCCAGGTGGAGCCGGCGACGGTTATGGTCGCCAGCCCCAGTCCCGATCCGGTGTAGGTCATGGTGACGTCGTCCGCAGTCGAGCCGGGCAGGCGCAGCCCGGTCATGCGGAAGGCGTTGATCGAACTGAAGCGGTAGGTCGTCGTGCGGCCGGACTGGTCGGTGACCAGCTCCTCGAACGGCGCAGTCCCCGCTGCGTAGGTCACACTGGGCCAGGTGTGGGTCACGCCGGAACAGATCGGCCCGTTTGGATTGCAATACTCGACCGCCAGGTTGATCCCGCCCGCCCCGATCCGCTGGAAGTAGACATCAGCCGGATCGTTCAGACCCGGGGTCTGATACGAGAAGTTGACCTGATACCCGCGATTGTTGGTCACGGACTGAAGCCGAAGCGCCTCACGCCAGTCCTGACAGTCCGGACCGGGCGGATTGTCAGCGCAGTAGGGCATGGTGGCGTAGTTGAAATTCACCCTCTCGCCTGCAGGCTGGGTGATGGACTCGATTAGCGCGTGGCTGTCAGGCCAAGGGTTGGTCGTATTGGCCAGCAGCGTATTGTAAACTGCCACCATGCCGTCCGAGGTGGTGAAGATGTACTGGTTACCGGACTGGACTAGCGTCGCGCCCCGATTGGACTGCGGCGTGAAGGTCGACCCCGAGCGGAAGAATATCTCCGAGATTCCACCCAGGCTGACGGTGTAGCGGGAGCCGGCCGTGATGATCGTGCCAGACAGAAGATCGCGCCAGCCATCTCCGGTGTAGACGCGGCCATGGACGATGCCGCCGTTCCCCGGCTGACCGATCACCACCTCTTCAGCCACATGAATGAACTGGCCACGAACCAGATCCACACCGCGTCCATCCAGGGAATAGTGCTCCGGCGGCACCACCTGCTGCTGGGCCAGCGCCGGATTGGCGCAGATCAGCCCAATGGCCGCCGCGCCCGTCATCAACAGCGTGCGCGAAGTGTTGGTCCAGCCCATGAGCCCCTCCCGGCCGTGAATTTCTTCAGTCGTCGTGTTCGGCTTCGTCCTGCGTAGGCGTAACGAGTGCATCAGCGCCGTCCGCGGCATCCGGCTCGTTCGGGTCAGCGTTCGCCGTTTCCGGGTTCGGCTCCGCCATGAGCGATGACGCACCCGTGGTCACCCTGGAGGTGCGGCTGTCGCCGCCGTCGTAGGCATAGGCGGTGTTGGGACCCGTGCTCCGGCTCGCTCCAATGAGCCGGCCATGAACGTCATAGGTGTAGGTGGTCGTCTCTTGGGCTGCTGCCACCGAAGCAGACATGCCCAGAACAGCGCTGAGCGTCAGGATTCTCAGCATGCTCAATCTCCGCGCTGGGACTAACCGAACGCTGGATTGGCAACGCTCATCCGTCAAGCGAATTGTCGCGCGTTAAGCGTGTAAAATGGGCAGGTGCTACCTGCCGGAGTCTCTTTCCTGGTGCCGCTCAACAGCTTGGCCGCTCTTCGCCGGACTGCGCCCCAACCCCAGAGCGAGAACTATGGTTTCCGCAAACTCCTCGCGCCCAAACCGCAAACTCACCGCATCCCTGTGACGGCTCATGGCCACATACGCCGCATGCCGGTCCATGTGCGAACTGGCCAGCACATAGGCCTCGTCGAAGGTTGCGCCTTGGACCTTGTGGATGGTGGCGGCGTAGCCGTGCGCTAGGTCCGCATAGTCCTTGCGGTCGAACCGCAAGGTTCTGGCGTCGTCGAGCCTCACCTCTAGCTCTGATCCGCTGATGCGGACCAGTGTCCCCAGCGTCCCGTTCTTCACCCCCAGCGACCGCTCGTTCCTGATGAACATCACCCGGTCCCCGGCGGCGAACGCGACCGGCCCTCGCGGGGTCTCCATCACCTGATCGTCGCCCAAGGCGCCGTCGGCCCTCAGCGCCGCCCGCGCCAGCCGGTTGAGCTCGGCCACGTCCGCGCGGGTATAGGCCATCATCATGCGTGAGGCGGCTGGATTGCGCCGCCGGTCATCCGCCCACTCCGCCACCAGCGCCGCGCGCGCATCGGTGCGGGTGTCATGGCCCGTGACCGCACCGGCCTGTTCATAGCGGGCCAGCGCCTCCGCCGTGCCGCCCGTGGCCAGCTCGCGCGTCGCCTGCCGCTGCCAGTCCGTTCTCTGCCTGAGTACCTCGGTGATCTCGGCGGCGCCGTGGCGCTCCACCACCCTGCGGAACGGCGCGCCCGCCTCAATGGCCTGCAACTGTTCCGGATCCCCGGCCAGCACCACCTTGGCGCCGGAGAGCATCGCTTCGTTCAGGATGCGCGCCATCTGCCGCGTCCCCGCCATGCCCGCCTCGTCGATCACCAGCACGTCGTTGGCCGTCAGACGGTCCCGGTCCCGCGCCCATGCGTACTCCAGGCTGGCCAGCGTGCGCGAGGCGATCCCCGAGCCCTTCTCAAGGCTCTCTGCGGCGATGCCAGACAGCGCCGCGCCCCGCACCCGATACCCCTGCGCCTCCCACGCCAGACGCGCCGCCCCTAGCATGGCGCTCTTGCCGGTCCCGGCGTAGCCGACCACGGCCGACAGGCCGTCGCTTTGAAGCACGTGGCTCAAGGCCAGAACCTGATCCTTGGTGAGCGGCCGGTCGCCGTGTTGGACAACGCGCGCCGCTGCGCTGACGGCCCTTTCGCTCACGGGGTGATGGTTGCCGCCCGCCAATCCATCGGCGGCGCGGATCAGCGTCTGCTCCGCCCGCACAATGTCGGCGCTGGTGAAGCGCTCGCGGCCGCGCTCGTCCTCACCCAGACGCACCAGAGCGCGTGACGACAGGATGGCTCCCATGGCTTGGTCAAACTGGTCCTTGCCATCCGTGCGCGCGAACACGAACCGGGCCAGGTCATGGCGGCTGAAGCTCGCCTGATTGTAGGTCAGCGCCTCCAGGGCGTGAGCCGGATCGCGGATGATAAGGTCGCCGTTCCTGCGGGCGACGGCCCGGTGATCTTCAATCCGTTCCGAGGCCCGGCCGCGCGCCTCCAACCGCGTGGCGGCCGGGCCGATCTTCGGCTGGGGCTCAAGGTCAATGCCCTGGTCATGCAGGCTGCGGTGATCGATGCGGATGTCCAGGTCCAGCTGGGCCAATCGCTCGTTCACATGCTCGGCCCAGGCCTCGCGCCAGTGCTCCAGGAGGGCGGTGCTGTTCCAGTCCCGCACCTTGGCGCCGAAGCCGTCCCTGGTGACCCCGCGCATGGCCAGCATCACGTGGGCATGGGGTCTGGGCAGGCCGTCCTCGCCGATGTCGCAGTGGACGTTCAGGTCAGCGACCATCCCCCGGTCCACGAACTCGCGCTGGACGAAGGACCGGGCCAGTTCGATGGCGTCGTCCGGCTGCATCTCTCGCGGCAGGGCGAACTCGATCTCGCGGGCCAGTTGGGCGTCCTTGCGCTTCTCGCCCCACTCCACCTCGTTCCAAAGCGCCTGCCGGTCCTGCCAGCGCTCGGGCGCGTGCGCCGGCGCCATGATCTCGGAATGCAGCACGCCCGACTTGCGTGTGTAGTCGCAAGGCCGCTCGGTGCGCTCGTCGTAGAGACGGGACGCCGAGCGATAGGCCGCCGCCGCCACGGCGCTGCGGCCCGCCGAGCGGGCGATGACCTTGGCGGAGAAGTGGTAGATCGCCACCGGGGCTCTGCTCCGAAGCAAAGCGCACGTCGGAACGACGTATAAGCGCGCACTCCGGACATCCTGTCCGTCGTGAGGGGCGCTTCGCGACCCGTAGGGCTACGGAAGAGCCTCCACCCTCTTAATGAAGCTGACCGGTTTGCAAGCACACGGCGTCCGTGCAACTTGCGACGCTCAGCTTACCTGCGCTCTGGAGACCGCATTCCATGGATGAGACCCGCCCTGAGGCCGATCTGGTCGGCATGACCACCGACATCGTCTCTGCCTATGTGTCGAACAATGCCGTGGCGCCGGACGCCCTGGCGAACCTGATCACCAGCGTGCACGCGGTGCTGGCGGGAATGCCGTCGGGATTAGAGCCGGAAGTGGAGCCGCAGGCCCCGGCGGTGCCGATACGCAGGAGCGTCACGCCGGACTACATCATCAGCCTTGAGGACGGGTCCAAGTACAAGTCGCTCAAGCGCCACCTGTCCACCAAGTACGACATGACGCCGGAGGAATACCGGGCGAAGTGGGGCCTCCCGTCGGATTATCCGATGGTGGCGCCCAACTACGCCAAGGCCCGCTCCGAACTGGCCAAGTCCATGGGCCTCGGCCAAGGCGGGCGAAAGCCCGCCAGGAAACCGCGAAAGCCCAAGGCGTGAGCGTACGCGCGGGCGCATCTGCGCCCGCGCGCGGCCACCGTAGGCTTACGGATGCGCACACGGAGTCCGCACCCGCTATTCTCCGCCAGTCCATCGCACCGGAGGGAGCAGGATGCGCAAGCCAAGGGACATTGATGCAGAGCTGGCCGCGCTGGCCGAACGCGCCTCGGCGCTGAAAGCCAGGCGCGTCACTCAGCTTGGCGAGCTGGTCGGCGCCGCCGGCGCCGACGCCCTCGACATGGACACCTTGGCTGGCGCTCTGTTGGCCATGGCCGCTGAACGGGACGGCGCGGTCCGCGCCGTCTGGAAGCGAGACGGCGAGCGGTTCTTTCGCGGCGAACGCAAGGCTCCGGGCAAACCTGACCGCGCTCGCCAGACAGCTGGCCAGACTCCCGGCGCTCAGGCGGCGGGCTGAGATGGTTCTGGCGCGCGCACATCGGCACGAGCGAAAGGCCGACCGCCGCGCCCGCACGCGCAGGCTGATTGAACTGGGCGGGCTCGTTCAGAAGGCCAAGCTGGTCGAACTGACTGGCGATGACCGCACCGTCCTGTTCGGCGGCCTCCTGCTCGTCTCCGAACTGCTGCAATCCGACCGGCGAGACACAGCTCTGGGGGTCCTGAAACGAAAAGGCCGACGCGGCTTTGGGGGTGACAAGGAGTCCGCCAACGACGAAGCTCTGGCCCCATGGTGATCCGCCGCGAATACCACCGGGCCGGCCGCGAGGAGCTTCGCCTTGCGAAGCGCGGCGGTAAGGGGAAGACTCGTGAGATGAAAACGAGTCTCGAACATCTGCCGCTCGGAAAGCGCCGCGAGTTGAACCACGTGCTCGGCGTGATCAAGGACGAGTTTCGCAAAGCCATCGCCAATCGCCGCGCAAAAGGCGTGAAAGACGGCCAGATTCTCAAGGTCATCCTATACGGATCATACGCGCGTGGTGATTGGGTCGAGGACCCGGTCGGTCGCTACTTCTCCGACTTCGATCTGCTGATCGTGGTCAGCGACGAGAACCTTACGGATGGGCTGGAGTTCTGGGAAGGCGCCGAGAAGCGACTGCGCGCAGACCTCGCTTCTGGAGCCAATCTTCGCACTCCGGCTGACCTGATCATCCATTCGCTGGATGACGTGAACAATGCACTGGCTCAGGGGCGGTATTTCTTCGCCGACATCGTGCGCGAGGGCGTGGTGCTGTTTGAAGAGCCGAATAATCCGTTCGTTGACCCTCAGCCGTTGCCGAGCGAAACAGCAGTCAAGGAGGCGGAGAAGTATTACGGCGAGCATATGATGGCAGCGAGCCGCTTTATCACGCACGCGCGACTGGACATCGAAAATCAATGGAACAGCCTAGCTGCGTTTCATCTCCACCAAGCCGCCGAGAATTTTTACAACGCCGTTTTGTTGGCCGCGACGCTCTATACGCCGAAGTCCCACAATCTTGTTCGCCTGCGAAACGCGGCCGAACCGATTGATGCGCGGTTAGCAGATGCCTGGCCGACTGAGACAAAGTTTCAGAAGCGATGCTTCGAACTGCTCCGTGCGGCATACGTAAAGGCGCGGTACTCAGAGCATTATCGAGTGACTCCCGAGGAACTCGCTTGGATGCTAGAGCGACTTCGGGTGCTCGAGGATACGGTCGAAACGATCTGCCGGAACCGCCTAGATCATTTGGGTGCCGACGAAGGCTGAAAAGCGCCATAAACGGACATTGGCACAATGAGCAGATCCAGTCGGTCCGAGTGATTGCCAGTCAGGGATGGTCATTGCCTCTTTCGTCATCGGCGATGGTGCTGCGGCCTTAGGAACACCTCGGACGGAACGTTATCCCCGCAGAGCGTCTTCTCGCGGTGGGTTTTCCAAGCGCCTGAACGACGCTTGATCTCATCCATGACCCCGGGTTCGAAGGCTTTCATGATGCTGTCGGCGGGCAGCTCGGAACGGTCCCACATGTCGCATCGGCTATCGACGATCTTGAGAAACAAGACGCTGGCCCGCCAGAACTCTTCCGGAGAGGTTGCCTCGGTCATTTCGTCATACCAATCCTTGGCCCAGACATTCCGTTCGTAGGCGTACTTGGCGGCCTTCAGAGCCTTGCCTAACAGGCCTTCCTCCGAAGCAGTGCGGGACAATATCTCGTCCGCGAAGGGTGTCTGGAGACCGAAGCCCAACACCATCATCCCTCGCGCATTGTCCGCCGGCACCGGGCTCTGAAGCTTGCTGCGCGCATACGCCTCAAGAAACGCTGACTTGCCCGATTGCAACGCGGCGATGACTTCCTGTGCGATCTGGTGGTCTGTCTTAGCAGCATCCAGGCGCTGCGTTCGGATCGCGTCCATCTCAAAATTGTCTGCCGCCTGCCAGATGGTGAGCGCTGTGAGCGAAACGGACGAAGCCCCCATGATGTAGGTCACGACGCCTTGCTCTTTCGCGAACCGATCAAAGATCTTTTTCGCCAGCGTCGGTTCGGTTCCCGACAGACCCTGAGCGACTCGCAGCGCGAAGTGGGTCAGTCGGTATGCCTTCTTGCGGTCGAGCCCGAGCAACTCCTTACCTACGCTTAGGGCGATGTCCGGTGCCGTGTCGATCAGTGCCGAGATGGCGGCGCTGCCCACATCTTCAACGATGATGCGAGCGTTCTCTCTCGTCAGGGATTGATCGAAGCTACGGAAGACTCCCAATAGGATCGATGACGAGCGTCGAACTCCTCGTCCGTTTCGTTCATCCGTTTTACGAACGCTTCCATGCCACCTTTGTCTTCTTCCGGTTCGATGACGTCGAAGAAGCCAAAAGCGGGCGGTGATGAGTTTGAGATTCTTTGGGTGACGAGCGGCGGAGTGAGAGGAATGTCGATCGCCAGCGCTCGGGCAACGGCGGCGTGGACCCGGGCCGCCACGTCGCGTTGGGTATCCTCACCCAGTCTCACCCCCGCATAGCCAAAGAGTTCGGGAACTACATTGTCCAGGATGTTCGTCGTGGACGTCAGCCCATGATGGGCCGCCTCAATGAACGCTAGCGATCCGTACCAACGTTCGAAGCTTTCGTTTCGCGGGTCGAGCCGCGACATCCGCCAGTCGCTAGCGATAAAGGTGCGCAAAAGCTCTTGGTCTTCAGTATGCGCGACGATGTCGAAGGCGATCGCCCTCACTGCCGAGCGCGGGTGTTCGATGAACGCTTCGATCGAAGCACGAGCCTCATCGTTTAGAGGCGTGCCGGAGTGCCTGGCGAAAGACAGAGCGGCCAAGGCGCGGTTTTCATCCTGACTTTCCAGGGCCTGTTGCAACGCAGCAGCGAGCTTGTCGGGATTGGCGGGTTTGACCACCTCTCCGAACTTGATCAACGGCGACCCGGGGGACGCCAGTCCCATCAGGTAATCGAGCTGCGCGTTCCCCCCAAGATGGGGAAATCCAATCAGGATCGCGTATTGGGTGGTGATCCACGATACATTGGATTCCGGGGTGTCTTTTTGGCGCGGCCTGCTGATGTCCGCAGCGGTTCTGAGAAGGTCCGCCACCACCTCTCGGTCCATGGCGGCGCTGTGCTGCTCCATCGAGCAAACCCCCAACCGACGCACCTCGGGCTCACGGCTGAGCAATGACCGCGTATAGTCGCGGACCACCTGCATGGCGGTCTGAGGCCGGAAACGCGCTACGGCGGGGCGCGCATCTTTAAAATGATGATCCTCGATGCCCATCGAGCGTGACTTGGTGAGGGAGGTGATATCGATCTGTGCGTAGTCCTGCGCCGCTTGCCCCACATTCGGCGGCTCGACCGATGCGGGGTCGCATGGGTCGGTGGCGCTGTAGTTTTCAACCTGCCGCCAAGATGGGTATCGTTCTCGATCAGCGGTCAGTTCGTCGACGAGCTCGTTTGCCCGCAAACCATCCTCCTCGCGGCTCAATCCGCGCAGGAGCTGAACCAGCGCCCATTTCGCCGTCGCAGATGCATCGAGGGCACTCAGAAACTCCGCTTCATGGAGGAGGGCGTCGCGGGTCTCCACCCAATCGACGCGATTGAACCGAATGAGGCCGATCAGCTCTTTGTAGGCGTCGCGGATACTGGAGTGCAGAGCCGTCGCAAATGCGCAGGCGACGATCTCGGCGGCGAAGCCCGCTAGCGCTCCACCCGCCAACAGTTCGCAGGCCTCCTGGTGGAAGCGTGCGGGGTCTGATTCATCGTTTCGGTCCAGTTTGTCGGAGAGGTATGCACGCTCGGCCTCGCTCAGGCGGTCCAGCCGACCGGCAAGTTTCTCTGCCTGTTCTTGGACCTTCCTATCGTAAGTGTCCTTACCCTGGTGTCGTATGCTGATGAACACCGACAAGCTTGGTTCCAGACTGTAGGTGCGGAGCCATCGCCGAACATACGAGCCGATCGCGTCCGCGCACTCCGCATCGGACCGGACAGCACGCAGGGCCTCGGTGAGCCAATGCTCGTTGGGACGACGGAGGTCGCTGGAGAACAGCTGTTCCGTCGCGCTTAGCGCGGCATCCGGTGACAAGCGAACAGTCCCGACAAACGGTTCGTAGTCTTCATCATCAGTGTTTTGGAGACCGACGAAACCGACATACAGGGCTACCTTCAGCGTCTTGGACATCTGGTCGTCGACGCTGGCGACAAGCAAGGCAGAGAGCATCGCGTCGGCCGTCATATCCAGCGCGGCAATCGGCTCCAGCATCTCGTTGAGCGCCTCTTCGACCGGGCGCCCGTTGCGCTCGGCGCCGCGCAACGCCTGGAGAATGGCGAAGCCCAGCGCTAGACTGAGGGCATCCTCCGGCAATGTGTAGAGAGTCGGCTCTCCCGGTATGGCTTGGAAAAAATGCTCGGCGGCGGTGGCCAAGCGCTCAGCGGTAAGGACGTACTGTCCCGAAGCCGCAAACTGATCGAAAATCAGGCGATCGTCGCGCTGTTGGGCTTTGACGCGCTCGATGATTTCGCGGGCATGATCCGCCATCCGACGTTCAAAGAGCCTTGGGGCTTCGGCTGATACCGTATCGGTGTCGCTGGCGCGAATGTGCTCATAGAGGAGGCGCTCGACGCTGAGCTCGGTGAAGCTTTGAATTTGCGCTCCGTTCAGAAGCCGAGCGGCGATCCCCAAGATCCTAGGATTTCGAAGGCGTTCACGAACCGGCGCGGCGACTTCTTGAGGATTGATCCCTTGTTGGCGTAGCAGCTCATCAAGCTCGGCGAGCGTCCATTCGGGAACGCTTACCGGCGTAATGGGTGTGTTGAGAGAATGCCGGAGCCGTTCGTTGTAAAACCCTTGGCGGACGGTGATGATCAGAGCCCCGCCGAGACGCTCGATGTGGGCTGCGGCGTCGTCGATCCAACGGCGCCATTCAAACGTCGGCTGTTCGTTGAGCCCATCGACCCAAAGAAGGAACCGGGGCCTTTCTGGTTTAGGAGCTTCGGACCAAGCTTGGGTCCGGCGGAGCCAGCGGTTGCGACTGCGATCGTCGTCTATGTCTGAGGACTGCCGGATAACTTGGCTGATGAGAAAAGTCGGGAACTGACCGTAAGCCGCCGCTGGACTCATATCGGTGGCGGAAACCACCAACATGAGAGGGCGTGGGTCCATCTCCAGCCAAGCTTCGGCGGTGAGCCAGGATTTCCCATTTCCCTCGCCGCCGACAACCGCCACGAGTGACCGTGAGGGCGGCGCAAGCAGGTGCGTCTGAACCTGCGCTGACAGAGCTTTCCTCGGGCAAAGGGGCAAGGGCCCCGATCCTTGAGGGGCCAAGGCCTGCCCGAAAGCGGCTCGCGCCTTGGCCCGATCGGAAAACTTGTCTGAGAGCCACAGCTGGTTGGCTACAGTGGCGTTCGCCATGCCGAGAGACGAGGTGCGTACCTCTGACGCTATCGCCTGCGCGTGCCTGTCGAAGTCCGGCATAGCGCGGAGCGCGTCCAGCGCCACCTTGGCGTTAGCAATCAGGCTGGCGTTATCGACATGCGTCTCAAGGAAATCCGCTGTGGTGTCGACTGCCATGGCCAGAGCAACCGCAAGAGGCGGATAGGCCGACGTCGCGGGCCAATCGAGGATCAAGACGCCTAAGCCGAACCGAGTGGCGGCGGCCTGCAACGTTCCCACGAGCTGGCTGCCGGCCTCCACCGTCGCGGCCAACGCCCACACGTCCGGTGGGTCGGCGCTACCGGCGAGTTGCGTGATCTTCGCCTGGACGTCAGCACTGCTCAAGGCGCTCGTATACAGCTTGCATTCGTAGGAGATGTGGCTTGTCACAGCCGCCGTATCGCCATCTCTGCCTGCCTGAATTCCGGAACGAGCTAGTCGGAAAGGTTGACCGGCGACCTTTTCAAGCACAGCTCCTAGCAAGCCTTCAAAACCTAAGGGGCCTGTGGCTGTGAGCTTTAGGATTGCTTCTCTGATTTCGTTTAGTCTGGACATGTTGCTGACTTCATCACCTTAAGCGGAACGATACCAGAACAAAACGATCTTGCTTTAGCGTTGGATATCCAATCGGCGATGCTGAAAATTGACAACTTAAGTTCGCTCGGGCGGAAGATGCCAATCTCCATCCCGATTTCAGGCTACCGGGGGCGCGGCCGCCCGTGTGGCTTCGGCATGCCTCGTAGTATGCAAAGGACAGATCGACCTTGTCGCGCCCGTGCGAGCTTTGGACCGGCCGTGAAACCTGAGAGGTTCGGGCCTGAGGTATCGAACGATGCAGACTTGCCTGGTCATTCTGAGCCCCCGTCGCGCCTCAAGCCAAGGCACATTAGACAGATCAAACCGCTTGGAGTGCGAGTTGGATCGATGACATAATTCAGCTAGTGCGAGAGTCAGAGCGAAAGCTCGCTTCGGGGCCAAATTACGCATGGGGCACAACTACAAACCAACCGCGATTACGAGAGTTGGCTTCGCTTATCAGGATTTGGTCGCCGCCGAGACGCTCCTCGACTTCTATCGAGACCCTCAAAAGTATCAGTGGGTCCAGGTAGAGGCGTCGGACCCCTCTTTTCGCGCTGTGGATGATGTTGTTGCGTGCCGCGCCGACGGACGCTTTGAGCTTACCCAAGTCAAATTTGCTGTCGATCCGGACAACCCGGCAACAGCCCTCGATTGGGAATGGCTTCTCGCCAAAAAACCCAAAGGAAAGTCGCTCCTTCAACATTGGGCCGGGCCTGTCACGGCACATGTGGACGCCGGGACCCTCGCGAGCGCGTGCCTAAAAACCGACCGAAAGCCCGACGCGGATTTTGCCAAAGCGCTGAACGGTAGCCGCGTCAGCCACTCGGAGATCTCAGCGCCCATCCGCAAGCGGATCGCTACCCAGCTTGGATCGACCGCCGCCGCTCAGAAGTTCTTCGCGAACTTTGACTTTGTTCATTCCCAGCCGCTGCTGGAGCATCTCGACGCCGTCCTGTGGACGCGCATCTCATCTGACACAGACCGCGCTGGCTGGGCTCTATTTCAGAAGCAGCTCCAGTTGTGGGCCACACAGAAGAACTGGCCGCACCCCGACGGGCGTGTCCGACACGTCCATCTCCAGCAGGCCTTTTCGACTGAACGAGCCAAGCCCCTCCCGCAAGGCTTCAAGGTGCCCGCTGACTATCGAGTGCCCGACGCGGTTTTCGCCAAAAAATTCTCCACGCACGTGCAGAACGAAGACGGTGTCACGGTTCTTTGGGCACCCCCTGGACGAGGAAAAAGCACGTTTCTCAGCCACTTCACGTCCGCCTTGGATAGCAAAAAAGTGGTGTGCATCCGGCACCATTACTTCCTCAGTCTCGACGACCGATCCGAGGGCCGGTTCCATGTACAAGCTATCGCACGATCGCTTGAATCACAGCTTGAAGACGCGATCCCAGATTTTGCTGCAGGAAGGCAGAGTCTGGGCGAAACGATCGAACGCGCCGCGCAGCAGGTCGTGGCCGACGGCAAGCGCCTGATCATCATCATCGACGGACTTGATCATGTCTGGAGGGAGGGCCGTGATCGCGAGCACGCAGAAGAACTATTCAACGCGCTCGTCCCCATAGTGCCTGGCGCTCATCTGGTTGTCGGTACCCAAAAGATTGCTGAGAAGCATCTTCCCACAAGATTGCTGGCCACTTCGCCGATGAAGAGTTGGATCGAACTCCCGCTTATGAATCGCGAGGCGGTGCAGGCCTGGGTCGCATGCCAACACCGTGCAGGAAGGCTCAACCTCCTCCGCTGGCCGCATCAGTCCGAGGCGAACGCGGTGGCCGCTGTTTCAGATGCGTTCTTTGACATCTCCAAAGGCCTCCCTCTGCACTTGATCTATTCATTCGAGGCAGCCGCACGCGCGGGCAATGAAATAACGCCCGATATCGTTCGAGCGTTGGCTGCCTGCCCCACCGGCGACATTCGAGATTACTATGCCAGGTTTCTCTCGCAGCTTTCCCTACGTGGTAAAGCGATCTTGCATGTGCTCGCCGGTCTCGATTTCAGCCCACCGCCATTCGCGCTCAATAGCTGCTTCGGCGTGGACGATCAGAGCATTTTGGGACTAGCGGAGATCGGCCATCTCCTCGACTTCCGAGAGATGGAATTGCGGCCGTTCCACGGAAGCCTGTTTGCCTTCCTTCGCGATGACCCCGACCACCACTCAACATTCATGGCCAACAGCGCGCCGACGCTGACGTGGTTGGAGACGGAAGCGCCTTCCTATTGGCGAGAGGCGTGGCTTTGGATCACTGAGGCAACTCGTGGGAACACAAAGAACCTCATCGAAGGGCCGACCCGCGAGTGGGCACTGTCGTTTGTCACCGCAGGGTATCCGATTGACCGCTTGATCAATGTACTTGATCACGCCGAACGGGCGGCATTCGAAGCATTCGACCTCTCAACCGTCTCGCGTCACCGATTCCTGAAGGTACGCGCGATAAATGCCAAAGAACTACAACACGAAGAAC
Organism: Brevundimonas abyssalis TAR-001; assembly: GCF_000466985.1. Classification (GTDB taxonomy): domain Bacteria; phylum Pseudomonadota; class Alphaproteobacteria; order Caulobacterales; family Caulobacteraceae; genus Brevundimonas; species Brevundimonas abyssalis. The sequence continues at coordinate 3,784 of NZ_BATC01000019.1, read as the reverse complement.
TCGCCCAAGTCTGGTACCTCGCCGCTGCGCTGAGCGGCGACCCTTATGTTCCCGGGATCCTCCGCGCCGACCTGAACAATTTGCCACCATCGCTGATCCCGGCGCTCGTCCAGATGACTGACGAAAGTCAGCGAGCAGCGCTCGTCAAACGGGCGATTAGCGAACTCAATGGACGCATTAGTCAGAACCGCCGCGACGAGTATGTCAGCAATGATCGGTACGGCGAACTTGCCAGGGCCGTGGTTGCCGTTGTTGCAGCGAGCAAGGATAATGAGGTTAGTCGGGTGCTCCGCTTTGCGCGCAGTGCCGCCAATCCTGATCCTATCCTTGCCGCTTTTGCCCAAAGCGCTCGGCTCGTTGGGGCGACTGACTTCGTCTTCGAAACGGGCAAAAAATTCAAAGGTGTCGAGTTCGACCGCGAATTGCTCGCGTGTCTGTGTCTCGAAGGTCTACCGCCTTCCAGTCAGTCACCGTTGAAGGCTGCAAAGCATCCCGCCATCCGCTGCCTGGGGCTCGTCAAAGGAGACACTGTCAAAGGCAGCCACGCTGGCAAGGATTTCACGAAGCTTTTTGCCGGCGCTGAAGGCCCGGAGGATCGCCACCAGACTGACGTTCGAGGAATCGTGTACACGAATTTCATGTCAGCGCTGGCAGCGGCTCTGGCCGGCAAGCCAACAAGCAGCTGGGCAAAAATCCCAGATCATGCGTCCAAGAGCTGGCTTGGAAGCGCTGTGCGTGCGTTCGAAAAACTGGCGCAACGCATCGCAGCATACTGGGCCAGCACGCAGCGTTGGCCAACTCTAGGCGAAGTGTTCAGTTGGTACGAGGGACGACCTAGCTACGAGCGAGGGTATGACGCTCAAAGCCGCTTCATTGCTGTACGCCTCGCCCTGATCGACGCCGCCTTCGACCTTTGCCTTATCGGCAGAGGGCTCGATGCAGCATATCAAATCGACGACGTTGCTCTCTCTGAGGCGCGTGAGTCGGCCTTTTGGCTCGACGAACTTTGGCTAGAGAAACTGACAGCACGACGAGTCTCATTGCATGACGATGCGAGCGCCGAGACCTTCATCTCCACCTACATGCATGAGCTAGTTCGCACAGTGGCTGAGTTCAACGAGAAGGCTGCCACATTTGGCAAGCTCGCCCTTGCCGCCCTCGATCACAATAAGCCTCAACTCGGGGCGCAGGCGCTGAAGCGATCTGTCGATTGTCTGCTTGGGTATGGTTGGCGGAAGGATGTCTTCGCCGGGGACGTTCTCACTGCCTTGGAAATGATGATCGAGGCGGGCGATCAAGACGCGAAGCCAACTCTCTTGGAACTGGCCGCCGCGTTTCACAACATTACGGACTACACCGATGGCTCCGAAACCAACCACATCCGCAGCAGCTATTATGCTGCGGTCGCAAAGCATTACCCTGACCGCATCGCGCCGATGCTCGATGACCTGATCAAGGCTGAGGATTGGCGCTACGTTGAGGATCTCTACGAAGAACTTCCCTCGCTGCCTCTCGCCCAGACTGTCGAAGGAGCCGCGCTTCTCTCGACCTACATTACGCCGAGCGAAAAGCGCGCCGTTGAGAACGCCAACCTAGTTCCCGCCATCGGAGATGCTCTTCGCAGAAAAGTCGGCCCCAATATCGAGCATGCCCGCAAGGTCGACCGCTATTCATCGAGCAGCCCGAAGGACACGGAAAAGAGCGAGGTCGAGCTGCCAATGCCCGGCGACTATCCCCCGGGGAAGCTCTCAGCACTGATCGCTGAGCGTGGCCGCCTGAACATCTACGATAGTTCGAGATCGGCAGTTAGAGAATGGCTCGCCCATTGGGATGCCAATGGCCAAGGCGCGGCGGCACTGGCTGACTTGGAGGTGCGACTGTCCGAGACACGGTTGCACCTGGACATTGAAAGCGGCCTGGATACCGCAGCAGAGATGGCCACCAAGATTCACGGTCGCAGCGAAGCGTTCAAGTGGTTGGTGCGCGCCCACATCGTGCGCCACGGCTGGCAAAGATACTTCACTAGCAACGACGAGGCGGAAGCTCGCCTTCGGTTGGTTGCTCGCGACTACAAGCCGCGTTGGAAGGATTTTATCAGGGATACGAGCAAACCAGCCCTCGATCTTCGGGAAAGCAGAAACGGCTTGGTGATCGGCCTCACGCGGCTCATCTATTTTCTCATTCAGTTGGGCGAGCTTGAGCTCGCCAAAGCCCATACCGCAGCCATAGTAGACACCTTCAAAGCGGAGCTTGCCCAGCAGCCGCTGGACAAGCCGTCATGGGCTTAGCTTTGCCAACGATAGATATCTTGCTGACGCGCCTTCTGTGGCCTGTCCCTCGCGTTCGGCTGGAAGCTGCGAGGCTCTCGCCGCACTGATAAGGAGTGGTGATCGAAATGCCGCTGATCGCTTGCTGGTGTGGATCAGCCAGAGGAGGTTTGAAAGCGAGGTGATTATCGGCCTCAACATCATCGAGGCTTTCGACCTGGCCACCCATTTCACCTTTGCTGAAGTGCGGAACTCGGTGAATGCAGCCTCGCATCTGTCTGACTGGCTGATGAAAGAAAATTTCGCCCAAGCCGACGGACTCTTTCCGTTCAGATACGCTTATGCGCCTGAGACAAGAGCGGACCTGCCGGAGTCAGTGCGCCACTCCTTTTCCGCCTTTAACGGCGTGCCGCAGATGTTTCACTCCCACCTATCTCATCTGGAGAAGATTTCTGGACTTCCCTTTTTGATGCGCTGGCAACACGAGTGGGATTGGCTACAGGCGGACGAGCTACGCAGCCAAGGCGATCCCTCCTACTTCTTTCATGGCAACCGCGAGATTACCGGCCAATTCGACTTTGCTGACCGCGAAACCTACGTGTCGGCGTACCTACGGACGCTCGCTTTTGCCGCTGTGGAGTGGGGGGTTCCTCACGAGATCGCTGAGCGGCATTCGCGCGCTGCACTAACCTTGAATCGAGGTCTTGCCAGCGTTGAGCCGATCGAACGTCCCAAATGGTCAGATGGCATTTTGCCAGGCGATCGCGACATAAGGAACATTGCTTCAGCCATCTGGGCTGCCGCATCGTCAGACACGAATTCCAATCACATGGTGGCCGCACTGCGCGCCGTTGAAGTGGCCGAGACCGACTATGCTGTGTTCGAATTCGAGGTTGTAGTCGGCAGCGCTACTGCCTTCGCAAGCCATAACGAACCCGCCGATGAACAATGGTCCTATCTAGCCAATCCTGCGCGCTACGAAGGCGGATTCTATTCACTCCAGGATGTCCATGATGGCTCGATGCCAAGGCTGTTTTGCGGAACAGCGATAGCGTTCGAGGTGGGACGTGGCTTGGTCGAACTCGTCGCCCATGTGCATCTGCCTACACCCGACATCGATCATCCCAACTTGACGATCGCCTGCCGTCACAACGGCGTCGAGATGCAGGATGGCGCACTGCCGATCGCGCATTGGGAGTACTGGTACTGCGACTGGGAGCCCACATACCCTCGCAAGGTTGACGGGCTCATTGGATACAGGACCACAGTGAAGCGGGATTTCGTCGAGGGCGTGCGCGAGCGCAACTCTCTCAAAAGCGCCGTGTGGTGCAGCGTGAAATCAGGCACGCGGCAATACAGCTATTCGGATTTCCAAGAGCAGAAAGCGGGTTTCTGGATCGACACGTAGTTCGCAGTACGGAAAGATTGTTCGGCCGCGCAATAACCGCAGGCCTTGCCCACATAGATCAAATGTCTGCTTTCTGGCAGGAGGCGAATGGGCGTATATATCTTTCACA
>NZ_BATC01000020.1 GCF_000466985.1 Brevundimonas abyssalis TAR-001 | reverse complement strand
CGGTGGAGCCCGTTCAGGCTGGATCCTGGCGGACCCTTGAGGTCCCGGCAGGGCGGGCGGCTCGGCCTCGCCGTGTCTCATGAAGGCGGCGAAGCCTCTGGCGCGCTACGGAACGCTTCACCTATTGCTCGACCTTCAAGCTGTTCCTGGCCGCCGCGACGCTGGAGCGCGTGGCGCGGGGCGAGGAGCGGCTGGATCGCGCCCTGCCGATCACGTCGGACGACATGATCTCCCATGCGCCGGTCACGGGTCCGGCGGTGGGCGGCGCCCTGACCATCGAGGCGCTGTGCCGGTCGACGGTCGAGCTCAGCGACAATCCGGCGGCCAACATCCTGATCCGCGAAATGGGCGGTCTCGACTCATGGCGGAACTGGTACCGTTCCATCGGAGATTCGGTGACCCGCGTGGACCGTCTGGAGCCAGAGTTGAACCTTGTCGGCGATGAACGGGACACCACCACGCCGACGCAGGCCGTGGCGAACATGGCGCGGCTGCTGGCGCCGGGCCAGACGCGCCTGACGGCTGCGCACCAGACGCTGCTGGAGCGCTGGCTGACGGACTCGCCCACCGGCCCGAACCGCATCAAGGCCGCCGCCCCCGACGGCTGGCGCGTGGGGCACAAGACCGGGACCAGCTCTCTGGGTCCGGTCAACGACATCGGCGTGATCTGGCCGCCCGAGGGCGCGCCCATCTTCGTCGCCGCCTATTACGAAGGCCCGCCCAGCGACGACTTCGCGGCGGGCGAGGCCGTCATCGCCGAGGCTGTGGGCCGGGCGCTGGAGGCGTTCGGACATGGCTGACGCGGGCATGATGAAGGACGGCATGGCGCGGCCCTCGGGGCGCGACATGTTCGGCTGGTTCATGCGCGGCGAAGTGGCGCTGGCGCTGGGCGTCGTGCTGATCATCTGCCTGCTCATCATCCCGATGAGCAGCTTCATCCTGGACCTGCTGCTGGCCATCTCCATCACCGGCTCGGTGCTGGTGCTGATGACCGCCCTGCTGATCAAGAAGCCGCTGGACTTCGCGGTCTTCCCCACCGTGCTCCTGGTGGTGACCCTGTACCGGCTGGGGCTGAACCTGGCCTCGACGCGCCTGATCCTGAGCCACGGACACGAGGGCACCGCCAGCGCGGGTCAGGTGATCGAGGCGTTCGGCGCCTGATGATGGGCGGCAGCTTCGTCATCGGGGTGATCATCTTCGCCATCCTGCTGGTGGTGAATTTCGTGGTCATCACCAAGGGCTCGACCCGCATCGCCGAGGTCTCGGCCCGCTTCACCCTGGACTCCATGCCGGGCAAGCAGATGGCCATCGACGCGGACCTGTCGTCGGGCCTGATCGACGAGAACACGGCCCGGTCGCGCCGCAAGGAGCTGGAGCAGGAGTCCACCTTCTTCGGGGCCATGGACGGCGCCTCCAAATTCGTGCGCGGCGACGCCGTGGCGGGTCTGATCATCACCTTCATCACCGTCATCGGCGGCCTGATCATCGGCATCGTGCAGCACGGCATGTCGGCGGGCGACGCCGCCTCCAGCTATGTGCTGCTGGCGGTGGGCGACGGCCTGGTGACCCAGGTGCCGGCGCTGATCGTGTCCATCGCCGCGGGCTTCCTGGTGTCCAAGGCCGGGGTCGAGGGCTCGGCCGACAAGGCGCTGGTGGCCCAGATGGCCATGAACCCGGTGGCGCTGGGCATGGTGTCGGCGGCGGCGGGCTTCATCGGCCTGATCCCCGGCATGCCGCTGCTGCCGTTCGCGGTGCTGTCGGGAGGGGCAGGCTATCTGGCCTGGCGACGCGGGCGAAATCGGCTGAGGCCCGAGCCGGTCGAGGTGGTCTCCGACGGCCCGGCCGAGGATGTGGAGGAACCCATCTCCACCGCCCTGACCATCGACGAGGTCAAGATCGAGCTGGGCTATTCGCTGCTGAGCCTGATCAACGATCTGGAGGGGCGGCGCCTGACGGACCAGATCCGGGCCCTGCGCCGGTCGCTGGCCCAGGAGTTCGGCTTCGTCATGCCCGCCGTGCGCATCCTCGACAACATGCGCCTGGCCACCCAGGGCTACGCCATCCGCATCAAGGAGATGGAGGCGGGGAACGGCGAGGTTCGTCTGGGCCAGATCATGGCCATGGACCCGTCAGGCCGTCAGGTGGAGCTGCCGGGCGAGCACACCCGCGAGCCCGCCTTCGGCCTGCCCGCCACCTGGATCGACGACTCCCTGCGCGAGGAGGCGACCTTCCGGGGCTACACCATCGTCGATCCGTCCACGGTGCTGACCACGCACCTGACCGAAATCCTCAAGGACAACATGGCCGACCTGCTGTCCTACGCCGAGGTGCAGAAGCTGCTGAAGGAGCTGGGGACCGAGGAGAAGAAGCTGGTGGACGAACTGATCCCCTCGGTGGTCACGGTCACCACCCTGCAGCGGGTCCTGCAGTCCCTGCTGCGCGAGCGGGTGTCGATCCGCGATCTGCAGGCCGTTCTGGAGGGGCTGGCCGAGGCGGCGCCGCACACCAATTCGGTCACCCAGCTGGTGGAGCACGTGCGCACCCGGCTGGCCCGTCAGCTGTGCTGGCAGCACAAGGGCGACGACGGGGCCTTGCCGATCATCACCCTGAGCCCCGAGTGGGAGCAGGCCTTCGCCGAGAGTCTGGTGGGGCAGGGCGAGGACAAGCAGCTGGCCATGGCGCCGTCACGGCTGCAGGACTTCATCCGTCAGGTGCGCGACGTATTCGAGCGCGCGGCCATGGGCGGCGAAGCCGCGGTGTTGCTGACCGGCCCCATGATCCGCCCGTATGTGCGCTCCATCATCGAACGATTCCGCGGCCAGACCGTGGTGATGAGCCAGAACGAGGTGCATCCCAAGGCGCGGCTGAAGACCATCGGGCAGGTTTAGGGCGGAGGGCTCTCTCAGCGTCCCGGCAAGCGGAAATTCCCAACTGTCATGGGCGGGAAGCGGACAGTCATGCTGCCCTGTCCGGCTTATTGCGCAGGGCAAAGACCAGCAGCACTAAGCCCAAGACCACCATGGGAACAGAAAGCGCCTGCCCGCGCGTGAAAATCCAGATGTAGGAGGCGTCAGGTTCGCGGGTGAATTCCACCAGAAAACGAATAACGGCATAGCCTGCCAAGAAGATGCCCGCCGCGAACCCGCGTGAGAGACGCAGGTGTCTGTTAGCGGTGATGGCCAGCAGCACGATAAGAAGGAACAGACCCTCTCCGATGGCTTCGTACAACTGGCTGGGGTGGCGGGGCAGCGGGCCGGCTTCCGGGGATGGAAACACCACCGCCCAAGGCACGGTGGTCACCCGACCCCACAACTCGCCATTCACGAAGTTCGCCAGACGGCCGAGCAGCAGGCCGATGGGGGCCGCTGTCGCGATCAGGTCCGCTACGGTCATCAACGGAAGGCCGTTCCACTTGCAGTATAGGACCACAGCCAGCAAGACGCCGATCAGCCCCCCATGAAACGACATTCCGCCGTCCCAGACCCGGAGCATCTGGGCCGGATTTTCGAGATAGAAATCGAGATTGTAGAATACGATGCTTCCGATCCGCCCCCCCAGCAAGACGCCGACCATGGCGTAGGTGAATACGCCTGAGACGCTGTCGTAGCTGAACGGATAGTCTTTGTACGTTGTCATCAGGCGCTGGATGAGCAGCATGCCGAGAATGAAGCCCGCTACATAAGCGATCCCGTACCAGCGAATGGCGAGGGGACCCAGTTGGAGCGCGACAGGATCAATCTCCGGGAAGGGCAAATGCTATTCTCCTCGCTCTTCCACGCGACCGGCGGATCGGACGACCGCTGCGACTGTTTAGTGGCGTTTGCGTTCCCAGAGGCGAGCCAGCGCGCGGCTCGCGGACTCGCCCTGACCTAACACCGACTTGATCCGCGTCCGCAATGGGTCGCTGGCAGTCTACGCTACAGCGCCCAGCCTACTCCACCTTGCCCTTCTCGAACCCCGTCCAGACGTCGTCGTAGTCCAGCTGCATGGCCGGGGTTTCGACGGCCCATGCCGTGGGGCGGAAGACCCAGCGGCTCTCGAACATGAAGGCGAGGGTGTTGTCGATCTTGTGCGGCTTCAGGTCCGCCTTGATGGCCTTGTCGTAGGCGGCCTGGTCGGGGCCGTGGCCGCTCATGCAGTTGTGCAGGGACGCGCCGCCGGGGGCGAAGCCGCCGCCTTCCTTGGCGTCATACGCGCCGTGGATCAGGCCCATGAACTCGCTCATGACGTTGCGGTGGAACCACGGCGGGCGGAAGGTGTCTTCGGCCACCATCCAGCGGGGCGGGAAGATGACGAAGTCGCAGTTGGCCACGCCGGGGGTGTCCGACGGGCTGGTCAGCACCGTGAAGATGGACGGGTCGGGGTGGTCGAAGCTGACCGTGTTGATGGTGTTGAAATTGGCCAGGTCGTATTTGTACGGCGCGTGATTGCCGTGCCAGGCGACCACATCCAGCGGCGAGTGATCCAGTTGCGTGGACCACAGGCCGCCGAGGAATTTCTGGATCATCTGCACGGGGCGGTCCACGTCCTCGAACCAGGCGACGGGGGTGAGGAAGTCGCGCGGATTGGCCAGACCGTTGGCGCCGATGGGGCCCAGGTCGGGCAGGCGGAAGGGCTCGCCGTAGTTCTCGCACACATAGCCGCGCGCCGAGCCGTCCGGCAGATCGACCCGGAAGCGCACGCCGCGGGGGATGACCACGATCTCGCCGGGAGCGGCGTGGATGCGGCCCATCTCGGTGAACAGGTCCAGGGCGCCGTCCTGGGGCACGATCAGCAACTCGCCGTCGGCGTTGTAGAACACCCGGTCGGTCATGGAGGCGTTGGCGGCGTACAGGTGCACGCCGATCCCCGCCGTGGCCGCCGCGTCGCCGTTGCCCACATAGGTGACCAGCCCGTCGACCCAGTCGGTGGGGGCGTCGGGCAGGGGCAGGGGATCCCAGCGCAGGCGGTTGGGCGTCGGGGGCTGTTCGGTGAAGGGACCCGTGCGGAACAGCTTCGCCCCGTCATAGGGGGTGAAGGCGCCGTGGTTGGCGCTGGGCCGAAGCCGGTACAGCCACGAGCGGCGGTTGGCGTGTCGCGGCGCTGTGAAGGCCGTGCCCGTCAGCTGTTCGGCGTAGAGGCCGAAAGGAGTCTTCTGCGGCGAGTTGCGGCCCTGGGGCAGGGCGCCGGCCACGGCCTCGGTGGCCACGTGGTTGCCGAGGCCGGGCATGTAGCCTTCGGGCGCGCCGGAAAGGGGCTGGGTCATGGCGTCGGTCTCCCATGGCGCCCGCTCGGGGGGCGGACGTTCGTGATTGTCCGCCTTGGCATAGAGCTTCCGGGCGCGGGGCGCCAACCCCCGTCAGAGACCCTGTCTTGTCCACCGGTTACCTTCAGGAGGGGCAGTCAAAGCAGTCCATGCGGCAATGTGTTCACGCAATGATGAGGTTTGGAAAGGTGCAAATGCATGCGGAATATGCACTTCTGATTGACGGGGCACTGTTCAGGGTAGGGAATGCCGGTACTGACTGAAGCGCGCATTCGCGAAGACTACTGCCGGGCAGCACCGGCTTTGTTATCAGCGTTAACCGACTATCTCATTGTTTCACGGCGACAGGCGAATGACCTCGACCGGCAACTCGTTTTGCTAATCATAATGCTTCGCAGCGCCATGGCCCGCGGCTTCGCCGATCTGCCGTCCGAGAAGGTCCTGTCCGGTGACCTGGACGCCCTGCCGACCCTGTGGACCAACATCCGTTCGATCGCCGATTCCACCAGCATCCCGCGTGAAACGGTGCGGCGCAAGGTCAATGATCTGATCAAGGATGGGCTGGTGAAGCGCTCGGGCCAGCTTCTGACCATCACGCCCCGCGCCTTTCCCGACAGCCGGTTCGTGGTCGACAAGTTCATTCGCCTGGCCGCCGTCAGCCATGCGACGGTCGAGAAACTGGTCGAAAACGACGCCCCGCCCGGGGTCTAGCCGATCCGGGACTGCAGGGCTTTCGCCACCTCGGCGGACAGCACCGGTTTGGCGAAGAAGACGCTGTCCTTCACGCCCTGATCCGCCCACTGGCTGGGATCATTGCCGGAAATGTAGATCACGGTGACGTCCGGGTTGACCGTCCTGGCGTGACGCGACACGTCGAACCCGGTTTCCTCCGCCGACAGGTTGAGGTCCACCACCAGCCCGCTGAGATCGGCGCCCTCCTCATCCAGGCGCGCGCGGGCGCCGGCCGGATCGCTGGCCATCACCACCTCGAATCCGGCCCGGGTCAGTTCAGCCTCGAGGGTGAACAGCACCAGGGTTTCATCTTCGACCACCAGAACACGCATGGGATCCCTCAATTCATGCGGCCGCGCCGGAACGCGTCCAGACGGAATGGGTAAGCGGGAACTCGAAACAGGCCGCCGCGCCCTTCTTGCGATGGAAGAAGACCCAACTGCCCTGGAACTCATGACGGACGGCGTGATCAATCAGGCGATGCGCGAAATCATCACCATCCTTAGAGAAATCACGCAGGTCTGGCGACACACAGATCAGATGGAGGCGCCCGGCACGCTGGTGTGCCCGGATTCGCGGTCCTGTCGAACCCGGTTTTGTCGCCGCGCCCGATGACTGAAGCATTTCGTGAAACATCAATCCAAGGGTGATTGCGGCCTTCGGCGTGAGCGTGGCGGTGCGGCCGCCGCCGCTCACAAGGCCTGGCCCGAACAGCGGACGCGCGACGGCGTCAAAAACGGCCTCCACCGAAACCTCCGGGCCATGGCGGTTCAGCAGGGCGTTGATCGCCGCAAGCGCCGACAGCCGGGCCCCGAAGACGGTTCGAAACCGCTCCAGTGAGGGCGTCCGCGCCGCGCTCTGTTCGGCCAGGGCCACGACCACCGCCAGGATGTTGCCCAGACGATGGGCCAACTCGTCCCTGAGGAACTGCTGCACGGCCAGGGCCTTCACCTGCTCGGTCACGTCCTGGCCGCGGCAGAATATGGCTTCGACCTGACCGTCGTCGTTGATCAGCGGCTGCAGGGTCAGATCGAGGTAGCGATCCTCGTCAGCCTCGGCGGTCATACGGAATGGCCGGGCGAGGGCGGTGAACGGCAGGCCTGTGTCCCGCATCTCGTCCAGGCGCCGCAGGATCTCGCGACCCTGATCCGACCGCACGACGTCGCGCAGGGAGCGGCCGAGCAGCTGCGCGTCGCCGGCGGCCGCTTCATGGCGGGGTTGATCATTTCGAACACGTGGTCGGGGCCCACCACCAGCGCCATCATGTCCGCCGCCTGATCGAACATCTGGCCGAGGCGCCGCCGCTCCGCCCACACCAGCGCGCCGCCCGGCCCCGCCTCCTCCGCGATGTCCGTGTCCCCGGTGCGGCCCATGGATATGGCCGCCGTCACCTCTGACGCCGTCAGCAACAGGCAGGGGCGGCCATCCAGAACGCAGGGCGAGGCGCACAGGCGCCACCACGCTTCCTGCGCCGGCAGCCGGCTGTCCTTCTGGATGTCGTACCGAAAGATGGGGGGGCGGATGACCTCCCTATTCGCCAGCGCCTGCCTGACGGCGTCGAGGATGATGCGGCGGCTGGCCGCCCGCCTGGCGTCCCGGCCCAGGAGGCTGTCGGCAAAGGGGCGGCCGATCAGGGGGCCCACCTCGTCCGGCGTGGTGGCCTTGAAGGCAACGTTGGCGAACAGGACCGTCTGGTCCGGCGCCAGCAGGATCTGGAAGTCGGGCGAGGCGTCAAGAACCGCGATGAGTTCAGGGGGCAAAGTATAGCCGCCCGGTGTGGCTGTGGCGGACGTCACTGTTTCGGCGTCCGGTGAGGACTCAGATTTCGCATCCGGGGGACCGTACGGCAGATAACACTGTGTTCCCAAGGCATAACGCATGACACCGGTGTCGAAAATCATTCGCAACGACCCATTTTGGGTCACAGATAGATCCGGAAAGCGCTGCTATTTCGATTTTGGTAAGGACTGATCGCGTTATCTGCAATCTGTATAACGCGTATATTTTCCAATTAACCCTATATTTCTCAAGTAGAATGCTGAGTGAGGTTTATATTGACTAATATGTATTCCGGAGCCGCCTGTATTGCGGCTGTTTCTTCGGTCGTTGCTTTGGGTTTTTCTTCCACCGAAGCTCAAGCTCAGGCGGCTTCGCCCGCCATCGACTGGTCAGCTGAAATCGGCGTCGCGACGGAATATGTCGGGAAAGGCCTGGGCAAAAGCGACGGTGACCCCAGCATCTTCGCCGGCGTCCAGGCACCCACGGCGCTTTCTACGCCAAGGTCTGGGTCTCCAGCGCCGACCTGCCCCAGGGATCGACTGCCGAGATCGTCTCGTCGATCGGCTACAAAACCCGCTGGGCGGGCAACGGGCTGAACTTCTCGGTGGTGAACCGCGATCTCCCCGGCACGCGGTCGGGCATCGACAGCAACTATTTTGAATTCCAGACGGACATCTCCCGGCGCCTTGGCCCGGTGAACACCCGTCTGCGCGTCAACTACACGCCCGACGGTTTTTCCGCCACGGAAGAGGCCTGGTGGATCGAGCTGAACGGCTCGGTGAGTGTGGCCGACGCCACCCGTGTCAGCGCCGCCTTCGCCAATCGCGCGGCCGAGAACGGCGCGGACTACAACGCCTGGAACCTGGGCGTGAACCACGGACTCACCGAAAACCTGGCCCTGGATGTGCGCTGGTACGACACCGACGCGCACTTCCGCGGCGACCGCTACGACGGCCGTCTGGTGGCCGCCCTGACCGCTTCCTTCTGAAACCCGAGCTTCTCTGGCGGCGCCCCCGCTTCAAGACCCCTCTGAAAGGCAGTTCCCGTGAACCTGAACAATCTAAAGATCGGTCAAAAGCTGGCCATGGCCTTTGCAGCAGTGGTGGTCGTCATCGCGGCCACGGGCACGGCTGTTTTTCTGAATGTCCTGGATATTGAGAACGCGCGCCAGGAATACAGCACCGCCAGTCAGAGCATCCGAACCACCCAGGAAGCGCAATTTTACGTGGCGCGTCAGGAAAACGCCTATCGCGGTTATCTGGTGTCGGGCGATCCCTACTACATTGAACGCCTGGACTCGCACCGGGCAGTTTTCAAGGAAAAGCTCGGCCAGCTTCGAACGGAGGGCGCCGGCCATCCTGAAGTGCTCGAGCTGGTGGACCAGGTCGAGGCCGCCGCGGATGCCTGGTACGTGAATGTGGTCGAGGTCGGCCGTGAGTTGGCGGCGGACCCGGCGACTCGGGCCCAGGCGATCGCCATGGTGGGCCGTGAAGGCGTGGCCGATACATACATCACCCCCGCCGAAGACGGCATGGACGCCCTCATTGAAGCCGAAGAAGCCATTCTGACGGGCGCCCGTAACCACCAGACTCAAGCCGGCAACATGGCCAACACCGTGTTGATCGGAGGCATCTCGCTGGCCGCCGTGATCGCGGCGGGCCTCGGGTTACTGATGACCCGCACCATCGCCAAGCCGGTGGTGAACATGACCACCGTCATGCGCAAGCTGGCCGGCGGAGACAAGACCATCGAGGTGCCGGGCGCCGGCCGCAAGGATGAGATCGGCGACATGTCCGCCGCCGTCCTGGCCTTCAAGGACGCCGCCATCGCCAATGACCGTCTGGAAGGCGAGGCCGCCGACCAGCGTCGCATGACCGAGAGCGAGCGCGCCCGCGCCGAGGCCGAGCGGGCCGAGGCCGCCCGCCAGCAGGCCGCCGTGGTCGAAGCCCTGGCCGAGGGCCTGGAGCAGCTGAGCAAGGGCAACCTGACCTATCGCCTGACCCAGACCTTCCCGGAGGACTATCTGAAGCTGCAGAGCGACTTCAACGCGGCCATGGGCCAGCTGAAGGACGCCATGAGCACGGTGGTCACCAATGTGGCCGCCATCCGCTCGGGCGCCGGCGAGATCAGCCAGGCCGCCGACGACCTGTCGCGCCGCACCGAGCAGCAAGCCGCCAGCCTGGAAGAGACCGCCGCCGCCCTGGACCAGATCACGGCCACGGTCCGCAAGACCGCCTCGGGCGCCAAGCAGTGCTCCGACGTGGTGTTGGCCGCGCGCGGCGACGCCGAGAAGAGCGGCGAGATCGTCCGCGACGCCGTGGGCGCCATGAGCGCCATCGAACAGTCCTCCACCCAGATCAGCCAGATCATCGGCGTGATCGACGAAATCGCCTTCCAGACCAACCTGCTGGCCCTGAACGCCGGGGTCGAGGCGGCGCGGGCGGGTGATGCGGGCCGCGGATTCGCGGTGGTGGCGTCCGAAGTGCGGGCCCTGGCCCAGCGCTCGGCCGACGCGGCCAAGGAGATCAAGACCCTGATCTCGTCCTCTGGAACCCAGGTCGGCGCCGGCGTCAGCCTGGTCGGCCAGACCGGCGAGGCCCTGAACCGGATCGTGGAGCGCGTCGCCGAGATCGACGGCCTGATCTCCGAGATCTCCGCCTCGGCCCAGGAGCAGGCCACCGGCCTTCAGCAGGTCAACACCGCCGTCAACCAGATGGACCAGGTGACCCAGCAGAACGCCGCCATGGTCGAGCAGTCCACCGCGGCCAGCCACTCGCTGGCTCAGGAAGCGGATCAGCTGAACGAGTCGGTCTCGCGCTTCGAGATCGGCGAGAAGGACCGCACCGCCTCGGCTCCCGCGCACGCGCCCAAGCCCGCAGCCAAGCCCGCGGCCAAGCCCTCCGCCGTCCAACGCACCGTCACGGCCCTGAAGGCCATGGGCGCCGGCGGCGCGGCCCGCAAGCTCGAGACTGTGGCCGCCGAAGACGGCTGGGAGGAGTTCTGATGACGGCCGTGCGCCTGCCGGCGGTGCTGGATATCCGCGCCGCCGGGACGCTCCGGGAAGATCTGCTGGCCCTGCGCGGGTCGGACATCGTCCTGGACGGCGGCGAAGTGGAGCGGATCGGCGGCCTGTGTCTGCAGGTGCTGATCAGCGCGAAGAAGACCTGGGCCATGGACGGAAAGGCGCTGACGCTGGCGCCTCTCTCCGACGCTCTGACCGAACAACTTGCGGCCTATGGCTGCGCGGACCTGAACACTGATCTCGTTGGGGCGACAGGATGAAGACCGTATTGACCGTCGATGACTCGCGCACAATGCGGGACATGCTGATGATGGCCCTGAAGGACGCTGGCTATCACGTCATTCAGGCCGAGGACGGCGTGCATGGGCTGGAGACCCTGAAGGCGCATGGCGCCGACGTGGTCATCACCGACATCAACATGCCGCGCATGGACGGCTTCGGCTTCATCGAGGGCATGCGCGCTGATCCCGACTATCGGGGCACGCCCGTCCTGGTGCTGACCACCGAAAGCGACGCCGCCAAGAAGCAGCGCGCCCGTGATGCGGGGGCGACCGGCTGGATCGTCAAGCCGTTCGATCCCGTCAAGCTGGTGGACGCGGTTCGCCGGGTCGCGGCCTGAGCGGGAGCGCCACATGACCGAAGATCCCTTCGAGGCCATCAAGGCGACCTTCTTCCAGGAATGCGAGGAGCTGCTCGCCGACCTGGAAGCCGGGCTGCTGGCGCTGGAGAACGGCGAGGGCGACGACGAGACCATCAACGCCGTGTTCCGCGCGGTGCACTCGGTCAAGGGCGGCGCCGGGGCCTTCGGCATGGAAGCGCTGGTGCGCTTCGCCCATGTCTTCGAGACCCTGATGGATGAGCTGCGCGCGGGCCGCAAACCCTGCGACGACGCGACCATCAAGACCCTTCTGCGCGCCTCTGACGTGCTGAACGACCATGTGGCCGCCGCCCGCGGCGCGGGCGCGCCGGTGGATGAGGCCCGTTCGGCCGGCCTGGTGGCCGAGCTGGAGGCCTTGACCCACGGCGACGCCGCGCCCGCCGCGTCCGCCGCCGCACCCGAAGCGGACGAAGACGAATTCGGCTTCAAGCCCGTTCAGTTCGACCCGATGGATCTGGCGCCCGCTGCGGCGCCCGCGACGTCCGGCGGTGGTGATTGGCGCATCGTGTTCCAGCCCAACGCCGCACTTTACGCCAAGGCCAATGACGCCGGCCTGTTGCTGCGCGAACTGTCGCGGCTGGGCGAGGCGACGGTCGAGATCGACGCCAGCGGCGTGCCGATGCTGGACGTCCTGGAGCCGGAAGAGGGCTGCCTCAGCTGGACCATCCGCCTGCCGGGCGCGGTGGACGAGGCGGCGATCCGCGAAGTCTTCGAATTTGTCGACGGCGACTGCGACCTGGCCATCCTGCGCGACGAAGCGGAGGCCCCGCCGGTCGAGTTCGTCGCCGCACCCGTGGCTGCGCCTGCACCCGATCTGGACATCACCGCCCTGTTGGCCGCCGCCCAGGCGCAGGTGCAAGCGCCCGCCGAGCCGGCCGCGCCGGCGCCGGAACCGGCCCCCGTGATCGCTGCGCCTGCGGCGGAGGCCAAGGCGCCGCCGGCCGCGCCCGAGACGGCGGCGAACGCCCCCGTCGCCCAGGCGCCCGTGACCATCCGCGTCGACCTGGACCGGGTCGACCGTCTGATCAATCTGGTGGGCGAGCTGGTGATCCAGCAGGCCGTGCTGGCCCAGCGGGTGAGCGAGACCGCCATGATCCGCGCCACGGGCGTGGGGCAGGGGCTGGAAGACCTGGAGCTGCTGACCCGCGAGATCCAGGACAGCGTCATGGCCATCCGCGCCCAGCCGGTGAAGTCGGTGTTCCAGCGCATGCCGCGTCTGGTGCGCGAAGTCGCCCAGATGACCGGCAAACAGGTGCGCCTGGTGACCGAGGGCGAGGCCACCGAGGTGGACAAGACCGTCGTCGAGCGCCTGGCTGAACCCATCACCCACATGCTGCGCAACGCCATCGACCACGGGCTTGAGAAGCCCGACAAGCGGGTGGCCGCCGGAAAGTCCGCCGAGGGCCAGGTGCGCCTGGCCGCCCTGCACCGCTCGGGCCGCATCGTCATCGAGATCTCCGACGACGGCGCGGGCATCAACCGCGAACGGGTTCTGGGCATCGCCGTCGAAAAGGGCCTGGTCGAACCGGACACCCAATTGAGCGACGAACAGATCGACAACCTGATCTTCATGCCCGGTTTTTCGACCGCTGAGACCATTTCCGACGTCTCGGGCCGGGGGGTGGGCATGGACGTGGTCAAGCGCTCCATCCAGTCGCTGGGCGGACGCATCTCGATCACCAGCAAGCCCGGCGAAGGCTCCACCTTCACCATGAGTCTGCCGCTGACCCTGGCGGTTCTGGACGGGATGGTGGTGTCCAGCGCCGAACAGACCCTGGTCGCCCCGCTGGCCGCCATTGTCGAGAGCCTGACCCCCCGGGCCGAGGACATCCATCTGGTCGGCGGCCATACGCCCGTGATCCGGTTCCGCGACGAGTTCGTTCCCCTGGTCGACGTGGCCGCGACCCTGGGCTTCGGCATCGGGCCGGAACCGGCCTCGACCGGCGTGGCGCTGATCGTCGAGGCCGAGGGCGGCGCCAAGGCCGCCCTGCTGGTGGACGCCATCCAGGGCCAGCGCCAGGTGGTCATCAAGAGCCTTGAGACCAACTATCAGGCCATCGACGGCGTGGCTGCCGCCACCATTCTCGGTGACGGCCGCGTGGCCCTGATTCTCGACATCGACGCCCTCGTCTCGAACACGCGCCGTTCGGTGCGCAAACCCGACCTCAAGCTCGCGAGCTGATCCATGACCGAAGCCAACATCCAGACCGGCGCCCGACGTGAACTGATCGCCTTCCGCATCGGCGAACAGGAATTCTGCGTGGACATCATGGCGGTCCGGGAGATCCGCGGCTGGACCCCGGCCACGCCGCTGCCGCGCACGCCCGGCTACATGAAGGGCGTCATCAACCTGCGCGGCGCCGTGCTGCCGATCATCGACCTGTCGGGCCGGTTCGGCCTGGGTGTCACCGAGCCCAACGCCCGCCATGTCATCATGGTGGTGCACATCCGCGATCGCACCATCGGCCTGCTGGTCGACGCGGTGTCCGACATCCTTCAGCTGACCGACGACCAGGTCCAGCCCACGCCCGACGTGGCGGCGGACGAGGTCAAGGCGTTCGTGAAGGGCATCTTCGCCATCGACGGCCGCATGATCAGCCTGATCGCCCTGGACCGCATCCTGCCGACCGAACCGGAGGCAGAAGCGGCATGACCCAGACCGCCGACAGGGTGCGCCCGGCGAAGGAGACAT
Source organism: Brevundimonas abyssalis TAR-001 (assembly GCF_000466985.1). Lineage (GTDB taxonomy): Bacteria > Pseudomonadota > Alphaproteobacteria > Caulobacterales > Caulobacteraceae > Brevundimonas > Brevundimonas abyssalis. Next base: position 26,114 of record NZ_BATC01000020.1, on the reverse strand, counting down.
CGCTGGTGCAGGGCGAGTTCGCCTTCACCGCCGAGGATTTCCGCCATATCGCCCAGGTGCTGCATTCCCATGCCGGCATCGCCCTGACCGAGGCCAAGGCGGCCCTGGTCTATTCGCGCCTGGCCAAGCGGCTGCGCGCCCTGGGCCTGCGCAGTTTCCGCGATTACTGCACCCTGATCGACGGCGCGGACGGTCTGGACGAGCGTCAGGCGATGTTCGCGGCCCTGACCACCAACGTCACGCGCTTCTACCGCGAACCCCACCACTTCGATCACCTGCGCGACAAGGTCATGCCGGCCCTGGCCGAGCGGGCGCGTCAGGGCGGACGGGTGCGGTTGTGGTCCGCCGCCTGCTCGAACGGGCAGGAACCCTATTCCATGGCCCTGACGGTGCTGTCGGTCCTGCCCGAGGCGGCCGACCTGGACGTACGGATCCTGGCCACCGACATCGACCCGAACATGGTGGCCGAGGGCCGCCAAGGGCTCTATTCCGCCGAAACGCTGGAGCCGGTGCCCGACACCCTGCGTCATCGCTGGTTCAAGCGCGAAAGCGGCGGCGACCGCATGCTGTATGCTGCGGCGCCCGAGCTGCGCCGGATGATCACCTTCAACGAGCTGAACCTGATCGGCGACTGGCCCATGAAGGGCAAGTTCGACGTGATCTTCTGCCGGAATGTGGTGATCTATTTCGACGACCAGACCCAGGAGACGGTCTGGAGCCGCTTCCTGCCCCTGATGAATCCCGGCGGAACGCTCTACATCGGCCACTCCGAGCGCGTTTCAGGTCCCGCCACGGCGCGGCTGCGCACCAGCGGCCTGACCACCTATGAGGCCGCGCCATGACCGTGACGGTTCTGGTGGTGGACGACTCCCCGACCATGCGCGGTCTGATCTCGGCCGCCCTCAAGCGCGATCCGGAGATCGAGGTGCTGGGAACGGCGGGCGATCCGCTGGAGGCGCGCGAGGCCATCAAGCGACTGAACCCCGACGTCATCACCCTGGACGTCGAGATGCCCAACATGAACGGGCTGGAATTCCTCGAGAAGATCATGCGCCTGCGGCCCATGCCGGTGGTGATGGTCTCTACCCTGACCCAGGCGGGCGCCGACGTGACCCTGGCGGCGCTGGAGCTGGGCGCCGTGGATGCTGTGGGCAAACCGTCGGGCGGCGTGACCGCCATGGAGGCCTTCGCGGACCTGCCCCAGCGCGTGAAGGCCGCCGCCGGCGCCCGCGTGCGCACGGTGAGCGAAACCCGGGGCCCGTCCGTGGACGCCGCCTGGCGCGCCCGGCCGGATCATGTGGTGGCGCTGGGCGCCTCCACCGGGGGGGTTGAGGCCCTGATCACGGTGTTGTCGGCCTTCCCTGCGAACTGCCCGCCCACCGTCATCACCCAGCATATGCCGGCGACCTTCACCAAGAGCTTCGCGGCGCGGCTCGACAAGCTGTGTGCGCCGTCGGTCAAGGAAGCCGAGGACGGCGATGTCCTGCTTCCCGGCCGCATCTTCCTGGCCCCCGGCGGCCTGGCGCATCTGGAGGTTTCGCGCGGGTCCTCGCCGCGATGCCGGCTCAGGGCCGCAGACACGGTCAGCGGCCACCGGCCTTCGGTCGATGTGCTGTTCGAATCCGTCGCCCGACTGGACCAGCAAGCGGTGGGCGTCCTCCTGACCGGCATGGGTCGTGACGGGGCGCAGGGGCTGCTCGCCATGCGTCAGTCCGGCGCCCGAACCCTGGGCCAGGACGAGTCTTCCAGCGTCGTCTACGGCATGCCCCGTGCCGCCTACGAGCTGGGCGCCGTGGAGCGCCAATTGCCCCTCGGCCGCATCGGCCCCGCCATTCTTGATCTTGTTTCCGCCGCCTCCCCGGCCGCCTCCCAGCCTGCAGAGGTTCAGTGACATGCCCGCCGCTTCCGCCATCCAGACCCTGATCGTGGACGACCAGCTGACCATGCGCAGCCTGATCCGCGCCAGCCTGCAGCAGATCGGCGTCGTCAATCTGCGCGAGGCCAATGACGGCGAGGAGGCCCTGCGCGCCATGATCGCCCAGCCGGCGCATCTGGTGATCTCGGACTTCAACATGCCGAACCTGGACGGTCTGGGCCTTTTGCGCGCCATCCGCGCCCATCCGCCCACCAGCAAGTCCGCCTTCATCATGCTGACCGGCCGGGCCGACAAGGAGCTGGTGCAGCGCGCCGTGCAGTTCGGCGTCAACAACTACCTCGTGAAGCCCTTCACCGCCGGCCAGCTGAAGGAGAAGATCGAGGGCGTGTTCGGTCCGCTGACATGATGAATGCGGAGATTCTCACGGCCCCCCCGGCCTCGGTGCGCCTGCATGTGGGCCAGGGCGAGCATCTGATCACCGGCGACCCGCAGGTGATGCTGACCACCATCCTGGGGTCGTGCGTGGCCATGTGCCTGCGGGATCCGGTCGCGCGGATCGGCGGCATGAACCATTTCCTGCTGCCGTCGGGCCGCACGGACGGCGCCGATGAGGGCCGCCGCTACGGCGCCTACGCCATGGAAGTGCTGATCAACGGCGTTCTCACCGCGGGAGGGCGCCGCGACCGCCTTGAGGCCAAGCTGTTCGGCGGCGGGCGCATGTTCGACGGCCTGGCCGACGTGGGCGTGGCCAATGCGAATTTCGCCGAGAAATTCCTGGCCGACGAAGGCATTCCGATCATCGCCTCCAGCCTGCGCGGGCACGGCGCCCGGCGGGTCCAGTTCTGGCCCGCCACCGGCCGGGCCCTTCAGAAGTCCGTCAGCGACCGTCCCGTGGAGCGTCGCGTTCCGCCGCCGGTGGTCGCCGACTCTGGCGAGCTGGAGCTGTTCTGATGAGTATCGACGCCCGCTTCCTGGCCGCCCTGTCCGACGAACTGGCGCACGGCCGCGCGATGGCCGAAGGCCTCGCGCCGCTGCTGTCGGCGGCGCCGTCGGCGGGTCAGCACGAGGCCATGGTCCGCGCCCAGGGTCTGGACATGCTGGTGCAGCATCTGGACGCCCTGGCCGCCATGACCGCGCGCGTCGCCGAGGGCGACTGCCCCCGGAACGCCGTGGTCGCCGCCCCGCTGGGCGGGCTGGTGGAGCGCATGCGCGCCAGCCTGAACGGGGAAGCCGCTCCCGCGATCTCACATCCGCCGCCTTCGGGCGACCTGATGCTGTTCGACTGATCATGTCCCGCGCCATCTCCCCAGAAACGCGGATCAACCTGGAGCGCACCTCCGCGCTGCTGATCAACGACAATCCGCAAGGTCTCGATATCCTCAGCTCCATTGTTCAGGGCTTCGGCCTGAAGGAGCAGATCAAATCCGCCTCGCCCGACGACGCGCGCGGCGTCATCAAGCGGCGCTCGGTGGACATGGTGCTGGTGGAGTGCGCGTCGGCGGCCGAAAGCTGCGACTTCGTGCGGTGGATGCGCCGGGAGGGACCCAAGACCAGCGCCTACACCCCTGTCATCATCCTGACCGGCCACGCCTCGGAAGGCTTCGTGGCCAAGAGCCGGGACTGCGGGGCCAGCTTCATCGTGACCAAGCCCCTGACGCCCATGGTCCTGCTGCAGCGAATCCTGTGGCTGACCAAGGACCAGCGCGAATGGGTGGAGTGCGAGACCTATGTCGGGCCGGACCGGCGGGTGCGCAATTACGGCCCCCCCCTGGGCATGGCCGGCCGCCGGGCGGGCGATCTGTCCGCCCATGTGGGCGTCGCCCTTGAGCCGAACATGGACCAGTCGGACATCGACATGCTCCTGAAGCCGCAAAGGGTTGCCCTGTGACCGCCGCATCAGACAACGCCCGTATGTTCAAGGTCAGACCGACCCTCGCTGATCAGATCCGCCTGCCCGGCGGGAAAAAGGTCGGCGAGGCCGTGGCCGCCGCCGACGCCGCCCTGGACGATCAGCGGGCCTCGGCCGTGGAGGGCCTCCATCTGGGGGTTGAGCGTCTGGAGGCCCTGTGTCGCGAACGGTCCGAGGGGGGCTTCGCCTCAATCTATCCTCTCGCCGCCAACCTCGCCGGGACGGCCGGATTCTTCGAGACGGGACCCTTCTACCGCGCCGTCTACAGCCTGTGTGAGCTGACCGAGAAGCTGGGCGCCGCCGGGCGCCGCGACTGGTCGTCGGTCGATGTCCACGTCCGGTCCTTGCGCCTGATCCTCACCACGGGCTTCGACGATGGCCCTGAGGCCAAGGCGATGCTTGACGGACTGTCGTCGCTGGTCCGCCGGGTGGAGGCCGCGCCATGAAGCCCGGGATCGAGATTGATGACGCCTGTCGCCGCGTCGTCCTGACGTGTACTTTCAACGTCATGGCGCGTGATCTGAACGGCGCCCTGCTCGGCCTGGTTCTCGAGAAGCCCGAACGGGCGGACCATGACTTCATCATCGATCTGCGGGAATCGTACGGCGACGGATCCCATGACGACGTGGTGCGGACGGCGGAGACCTTCCGGGCCTGCGGGGCGGGGCGCCGGGCCTCGCACACCTGCTTCATCAGCTTCGATGCGGGCTTTGTTGACTGGGCGCGCACCATGGATTTCTGCTTCACCAACCGGACCCACCACGTGTTCTCGACGCCCGAGGAAGCCCATGCCTTTCTGGACCGGCGACAGGATGGGCGCCGGGCCGTCGCCGCGGCCTGAACCGGCAAGCGGAGCCTTTGCGGGCGAACAGCGTTAATCTTCGGCGCAAACCGGAGACGTCCATGACCACCCGCACCACCCTGTCCATCCTCGCCGTGTCCTGCCTGGCCCTGAGCGCGGCCGCCTGTTCGCGGGAGGAGGCGCCGGTCGAGGCGGTGGATGACGTTCCCGTCGCCGAGCAGCCCGAAGCGCCGCCCGCGCCGGAAGTCAGCTACGCCTGCGAGAGCGGCCGCTCGCTGAGCGTGCGCTATGTGGATTCCGCCAGCGCCGAGGTCACTTACGAAGGCCAGACCTACACCCTGAACATCGCCCGCTCGGCCAGCGGCGCGCGCTATGCGGGTCCCGACCTGGAATGGTGGACCGCCGCGCGGGGCGATCAGGAGACCGCGACCCTGAGCCGCCTGGGGCCCAATGAGGACGTGGGCTCCACGGTGCTGGAGCGCTGCTCGCGTCCGGCCAATACGGTGCTGCCGCCGCGCGCGCCGGCGAAGCCGAGGGACTGGAGGCGGCGGACCCGGACATGGCCCCGCCGTGCCGCGGCCCGGCCCTGCGCCTGGCGCGTGAGGGCGGCGATGCGGGGGCGGGCAACCGTCAGGTGGTGATGTCCCTGACCAACGCCGGATCGACGGCCTGTTCGGTCCGGGGCTATCCCGGCCTGGTGCTGCGCGACGCGGACGGGGACGATCTGGATCAGGTCCGCACCGTCCAGCAGTCGGGCAACTATTTCCGCGCCGGGCAGACGCCGGAAGCGGTGGAGCTGGAACCCAACGGCAAGGCGTATTTCGATCTGTCCTACAGCGCCGTACCCCATGAAAACCTTGGCGAGACCCGCTGCCCGTCGGTCGCCGAGGTGATCGCGCGGGCGCCGGGCGATACGGCGGATATTCCGCTGGATCTGGAGATCCAGCCCTGCGGCCGTCAGGTCCGGGTCAGCCCGCTGCGTCCGGTCCGGGACGGCTCGCGACCGGACTGAGGACGGGTGGCCTTGGGCGCGGATTCGGCGTAACTCGCGCCCATAGCTGAATCCCCGACCCCGGAGACACCATGCCCGCGCAATTCCATACCCGTGTCCGCGCTGAACTGGACTCCATCGACCAGCAGGGCCTGACCAAGCCCGAGCGGGTGATCGCCTCCCGTCAGGGCCCGGTCATCACGGTGGCGGGCCGTGAGGTCCTGAACTTCTGCGCCAACAACTATCTGGGTCTGGGCGGCGATGAGCGGGTGGCCCGGGCCGGCATCGCGGCCACCGAACGCTGGGGCTCTGGCACGGCCTCGGTGCGCTTCATCTGCGGCACGCTGGAGATCCACAAGGAGCTGGAAGCCGCCATCGCGGGCTATCTGGGCTTTGAGGACGCCATCCTGTTCGCCGCCGCCTTCGACGCCAACGGGGGGCTGTTCGAGCCGCTGTTCGGGGAGGAGGACGCCATTGTTTCCGACAGCCTGAACCACGCCTCGATCATTGACGGCGTGCGCCTGTGCAAAGCGAAACGCTACCGCTTCGCCAACTCCGACATGGATGAGCTGGAGGCGAAGCTGAAGGAGGCCCGCGGCGCCGGCGCCCGCGACATCATCATCGCCACCGACGGCGCCTTCTCCATGGACGGCTACATCGCCCGGCTGCAGGACATCCGCGTGCTGGCCGACAGGTACGACGCCCTGATCATGGTGGACGACTGCCACGCCACGGGGTTCCTGGGCGAGAAGGGCAGGGGCTCCTACGCCCATCACGGGGTCAAGGTGGACTTCGTCACCGGCACCTTCGGCAAGGCGCTGGGCGGGGCCATGGGCGGGTTCATCTGCGCCACCACCGAGGTGGTTCAACTGCTGAAGCAGCGCGCGCGGCCCTATCTGTTCTCCAACGCCCTGGCGCCCGCCGTGTGCGGCTCCAGCCTCGAGGCCATCCGCATCGCCCAGGGCGAGGAAGGCGACGCCCTGCGCAAGCAACTGACCGCCAACGCCGCGCGGTTCCGGGGCGCCATGACCGAGGCCGGCTTCGACCTGCTGCCCGGCGAGCACCCCATCATCCCGGTGATGCTGGGCGACGCCAAACTTGCCCAGGATTTCGCCGCGCGCATGCTGGAGCTGGGCGTCTATGTGATCGGGTTCTCGTTCCCGGTCGTGCCGCGCGGCGCGGCCCGCATCCGCACCCAGATGTCAGCCGCCCACACCTTCGAGCATATTGACCAGGCGGTCGAAGCCTTCACCACGGCGGGCAGGGAGCTTGGGGTTATCTGACCTCGCCGACCGACACCCAAGGACTCAGGAAGACCACATGACCCAGACCATGAAGGCCCTCGCCAAGACCCGGCCCGCCGAGGGCCTCGAGCTGATCGACGCGCCCGTGCCGGTCGCCGGGCCCGAGGACGTGCTGATCCGCGTCCAGCGCACGGCCATCTGCGGCACGGACATCCACATCTGGAACTGGGACGAGTGGAGCCAGAAGAACGTGCCCGTCCCCATGATCACCGGCCACGAGTTCTCCGGCGAGGTGGTCGCGGTGGGCAAGGACGTGGACCGTCCCATCAAGATCGGCCAGCGGGTCTCGGTCGAGGGTCACGTCATCGACCTGAACAGCGAGGCGGCCCGCGCCGGCCACTTCCATCTGGATCCGGCCACCCGGGGCATCGGCGTGAACCGCCAGGGCGGCTTCGCGGAGTTCGTGGTGGCCCCCGCCTTCAACGTCATCGAACTGCCCGACGAGGTGCCGTGGGAGATCGGCGCCATCCTCGATCCGTTCGGCAATGCGGTGCACACGGCGCAGCAGTTCGACCTGCTGGGCGAGGACGTGCTGGTCACCGGCGCGGGCCCCATCGGCATGATGGCCGCCGCCGTGGCCCGTCACGCGGGCGCGCGCACCGTGGTGCTGACCGACATCAACGACTTCCGGCTTGAGCTGGCCCAGAAGGTGGCCCCGGGCGTGCGCACGGTGAACACCACGAAGGAAGACCTGCACGACGTGATCCACGAGCTGGGCATGAAGGTCGGCTTCGACGTGGCGCTCGAAATGTCCGGCTCGCCCATCGCCTTCAAGCAGTGCGTCGACACCCTGATCATGGGCGGCGGCATGGCCATGCTGGGCATTCCGTCAAAGCCCATGGTGACCGACTGGGGCGCCATCATCCTCAAGGCCCTGACCATCAAGGGCGTGTACGGGCGTGAGATGTTCACCACCTGGCGCAAGATGCTGGGCCTGCTCAAGGCCGGGCTGGACCTGACCCCGCTGATCACCCACCAGTTGCCCTACGACCGCTTCGAAGACGGCTTCGAGGCCATGCGGTCCGGCCAGTCGGGCAAGGTGGTTCTGGACTGGTCGAAGATCCGCTGACGCTCAGGACGCGCGCCGCCACGCCTCCGGCTGGGTGAAGCCGTAGGCCCAGGCGCCGGCGTTGTCGCGGCGGGCGGCCCGCTCCTCCAGGACATAGCGGTGGGAGTAACGGGTGTAGGCCACAGCATGGCCCTGACGGACCATGGCCGCGCCGAGGTCCTGGCCGCCCGCGTTGCACACGGCGACGACGCGGCCGTAGCGGTCGCGATCCATCCTGACGCAGGTCACGGAGCGGCCGCCCACCAGATTGCGCAGGGCGTTGGTGGAGGCCTGGCCGCAGGCATGGCCGCCGCACATCTGGCGCATCTCGAAGGCGTCGATGCCGTGCAGCCGGATGCTCTGGCCGCCGATCTCCAGCCCGTCGCCGTCGACAACGCGGGCGTAGCCGGAAATGTGGGCGGCTGACGGCGAAGGCAGGGAGGCGGCGGTCGCCGACGGCAGCGGCGGCAGGTCGGTGTTCAGCGTCGCTTCGATCCAGTCCGGTTTCAGGATCACCACCACCGAGACGACGGCGGCGACAATGATCCCGCGCTCCAGCGGGCTCAGGCGGCGAAAACGGCGGCGGCGAAAAGAAAAGGCGCGGCTCATCCGGGCAGGATGGCCGCGCCATGGTTAGGGCTCCGTCATCACAGATGGTGAACGGGGACTCAGACGTCCAGGATAGGGCTGAAGCCGCCGTAGATCATGCGCTTGCCGTCGAAGGGCATCTCCATATTGGCCATGCGCGGGTCCTCCATCATCTTGGCCCAGCCGGCGTCGCGGGTGGCCTTGTCGGGCCAGGTGATCCACGAGAACACCACGCTTTCGCCCTCCTTGCGCTGAACCGCGCGGCGGAAGTCGGTGACCTTGCCGTCGGGCACGTCGTCCTCCCAGCACTCGACGCAGCGCTCGGCGCCGAACTCCTTGAAGATGTCGGCGGCGAATCTGGCGTGCTCCAGATAGGCGTCCTTCCTGTCGTCCGGCACGGCGGCGATCATTCCGTCAACATAGCTCATGGGTCGTCTCCTTTGTGGATTGGTCAGGCGTTTGCGGCGGCCCGTTCCAGGGCGGCGATGTCGATCTTCTTCATGGACATCATGGCCTCGAAGGCGGCCCTGGCGCGGGCGGGATTCGGGTCGTCGTAGAACTGCATCAGGCGGCGCGGCGTGATCTGCCAGTTCACGCCCCAGCGGTCCTTGCACCAGCCGCACTGGCTTTCGGCGCCGCCGTTTCCAACGATGGCGTTCCACAGGCGGTCGGTCTCGGCCTGGTCGTCTGTCATGACCATGAACGAAACGGCTTCGGTCTGCGGGAAGATCGGGCCGCCGTTCAGACCCAGATACTCGCGGCCGGCCAGGGTGAACTGGACGACCAGCTCCTCGCCCTCGGCGGTCGAGGGGTTGTCAGCCGGGCTGGCGTGGACGGTGTCGATCCGGCTGTCGGGCAGGCCCAGGGAGACGTAGAATTCCGCAGCCTTTCGCGCTTGGCCCGTGTCGTACCAGATGCAGGGGACGATCTTGTCGGTCATCGGGATAGCTCCTGTTCGCCGTTGATGTCGGCGCGGCGTTTCACTTCGTCCTCCGACGGCGTCTCCATGGCGAAGGAGCCGCTGGAGACCTCGCCCGCGCGCTCGTAGCAGGCGACCACGACCCCCGGATCGGTGGTGCGCGAGCCGAGCAACTGGAGACCAGCAGGGGCGGCCTCGCCGTGGAACAGCCGCTTTCCGCGACCGAGCACGAGAGGGAACACCAGCAGGGTGAACTGGTCGACCAGATCGGCCTTCAGCAGAGACTGGATCAGGCCGGACGAGCCCTGGGTCAGCAGGTCAGGGCCCTCCTCGGCCTTCAGCGCCCGCACGGCGGACACGGCGTCCGGCCCGATGGCGTGGCTGTTGGTCCAGTCCAGCGGGCGGGGCGAGCGGGTGGCCACATATTTGGGCATGGCGTTCAGCGTGTCAGCAAAGGCGTCGGTCTGGTGCGGCCAGTGGGCGGCGAAGATGTCGTAGGTCTTGCGGCCCAGCAGCAGCGCCCGGGGCGGGGCGAAGAAGCGGTCGACTTCCTCGCCCAGCGCCTCGTCGAAGTGGGGAAAGACCCAGCCGCCATGGGCGAAGCCGCCCGAACGGTCTTCTTCCGGCCCGCCCGGCGCCTGCATGACGCCGTCGAGGCTGATGAAGGCGGCGACATGGAGCTTGCGCATGATCAGGCTCCTGCGGGCTCGAGCGCCTCGGCGCCCTGCGCGGCGGCCGCCGGGTCCATCCACATGACTTCCCAGATGTGGCCGTCCGGGTCAGCGTAGCTGCGGCCGTACATGACCCCGAAGTCCTGGGTGGGGGTGGGATCGGCGAGGCCCCCTGCGGAGACAGCGCGCGCCGTGGCGTCATCGACCGCCTGGCGGCTGTCCTCGGACACGCACAGAAGCACCTGGGCGCTGTGGTGGGCGTCCGGGATGACCCGGTCGGTGAAAGTGGCCCATTTGGCGTGGGTCAGCAGCATGACGTGGATGACGTCCGAGATCACCATGCAGGCGGCGGTGTCGTCCGAGAACAGGGGGTTCTTCACGGCCCCGACGGCCTCGTAGAAGTCGATGGAGCGATTGAGATCGGCGACGGGCAGGTTGATGAAGATCATCCGGGTCATGGGGCTCTCCGTTCGTTGTGATGGACATCCTGTCCCCATGTGTTATGTAATGCAAGTATGAAGTTAGAAAAAATAACTAACAAGGTCGGGCGGGCCTACAACGACGCCTGCGGCACGGCCCATGGGCTGGAGTTGATCGGCGAGCGCTGGGCGCTGCTTGTGGTCCGGGAGCTGATGCTGGGGCCCAAGCGGTTCGGGGATCTGAAGGCCGATCTGATGGGGATCAGCGCCAATGTGCTGACCCAGCGTCTGGAGGGGCTGGAGGCCGCGGGCATCGTGACGCGGCGCAAGCTGGCGCCGCCCGCCTCGGTGCAGGTCTATGACCTGACGGACTGGGGCCGCGAGGCCGAGCCCATCATCATGACCCTGGGGCGCTGGGCGGCGCGGTCGCCGGGCCACGACCCGACCCTGCCGCTGAGCGGGGTGTCCATGATGCTGTCGCTCAGGACCATGATCGACAGCGTGAAGGCGGGCGATCTGCGTCTGGACGCCGGCTTCGTGTTCGGCGACGAGACCTATCGCGCGCGGCTGGCGGACGGTGAGCTGTCCGTGGCCCGCGGCGATGTGGACGGGGCGGACTTCGTGATCACCGCCACGCCGGAGATGACGGCCGCGGCGGTGTATGGCGATCAGCCCCTGACGGCGATGGAGGCCGCCGAGGTGGTGAGCGTGACGGGTGACAAGGCTCTCGCACAGCGCTTCATTGATCTCTACACCCTGCCGCCCAAGGCGGGGACGTAGGCCTACGCCCGTTCCAGCACCTCACGCCGCAGGGGCGCCACGGCGGCGGTCAGAGCGTCCTCGTCGCCCTCATGGTCGATCAGGGCGGTGATGCGGCGGCCCATGTCCAGCAGCCAGGCCGGGCGCTGGCCTGTCAGTTCGTCCGTGACGGCGGGATCGTCGCCCGACCAAGTCAGCAGGGCGCGAATGCTGTCCACCGCCTGATCCAGCGGATTGGGGTCCGCGTCGATGCGCCCGGCGCCGCCGGCCCACTGCACCGCCTGCACGATCTGGTCGCGGAAGCGCGGGTCGCTCCATGTGGAGGGGGTGTGGCCCAGGTTGGTGTAGAACAGCCGCCCGTGGCCGATCTGGCGCACCCAGGTCACCGGCACGGCCCACGGCCGCTTCGTCGGCGTGCGGGCGAGGTCCAGGCTCTGCAGCACACGGACCCGGGTCGGGTCAAAGCCCTGATACTGGTAGATCTCTTCGCGATAATCCAAGACCTCGGGCCACATGGCCACGGTGGGGTGGTCGCCGTGGGTGCGGATGCGGATGGGATCGCCCTGATTCCACGGATGGCCCGCGAAGTCGCCGCCGATCATGCCGACCCACGCCTCGCGTCCGCCCGGGAAATCCAGCCCGGTGTCGGCGGCGCTGTGCAGGCCGACGAACCCGCCCCGGCCCGAGGCGAGCCACGCCTGAATGGCCTGCCACGACTGCCGCGGGATGGGCAGGGCGCCGGTGGTGTAGACCACCAGCACGTCCAGCTCGGCCAGCAGGGCGGGGGTGATCTCCGAGGCGTCCTGGGTCGCGCGGGTGGTGAAGGCGCCGGACGCGCGGCCGATCTCGGTCATGGCCAGTTCCGACATGGCCAGGCCGCCGTCGTCGGGTCGGGCCACCGTATTGTGCAGCCATCCGACCGACTGGCTGAGATACAGCACCCGCTGGGTCCGTCGAGGCCGGGCGTGGGCGATCGAGGGCGCGGCCAGGGCGGCGGCGCCGACGCCCAGCAGCGCCTGACGGCGATGGATCATGCATTCCTCCCGTGTCGCCGGGAGTCTAGCGGCGGGGGAGGGCGGGTTAAACCGTCTTGTCCAGCAGGGTCCCGATCATCTCGTCGGCGGTGCGGATGACCACGGCGTTGGCCTTGAAAGCGTGCCCGGCGGTGATCCGCTCGACCATCTCTTCCGCTAGATTGTTCAGCGGCGCGGCGGCGGTGCGGCGCGCGGAGGCGTCGAAGCGTTCGGCGGCGGACATCATGCCGGCGGCGGCGATGGACAGGGCCTGCATGGCGGTCTCCTCTTACCCCGCCACAGTGACGCGACGGCGTAACCGGACCGTTCAGGAACAGGGTGAATCCATAAGTGAACGCAATACCGCCGCTATTCGTGTATAGTGCCCGCTTTCCAACGCCCGGCCCGGTGCATAACCGGCCGGGCGCGGTCGTTTCCACGGCCGCCCAAGTCAAGATTCAGGTTTCCAATGCCCTTTCCCGCCATTCACCCCGCGCTCGATCGCGCGCTCGTCCAGCGCGGCTATGCCGAACCCACCGCCGTGCAGGACGCCGTTCTGGAAGCGGGGCTGACCGAGGCCGACCTGCTGGTCTCGGCCCAGACCGGCTCGGGCAAGACGGTGGCCTTTGGTCTGGCGGCGGCGCCGACCCTGCTGGGTGAGGCCGAGCGCTTCGGCCAGACCCGCGCCCCGCTGGCGCTGGTGATCGCGCCGACGCGCGAGCTGGCCATGCAGGTGGCGACCGAACTGACCTGGCTGTACGCCGACACCGGCGCCCGCATCGCCACCAGCGTGGGCGGTATGGACGCGCGTCAGGAAGCCCGCGCCCTGAACGTCGGCGCCCACATTGTGGTCGGCACGCCCGGCCGCCTGAAGGACCACATCGACCGTCGCAATCTGGATCTGTCGGCCCTGAAGGTCGTGGTGCTGGATGAAGCCGACGAGATGCTCGACATGGGCTTCCGCGAGGACCTTGAGTACATTCTGGAGCAGGCGCCCGCAGAGCGCCGCACCCTGATGTTCTCGGCGACCATCGCCCGCGAAATCGCCACCATGGCCAAGCGCTATCAGCGCGACGCGGTGCGCATCGACACCACCAACCGCAGCCAGCCGCACGGCGACATCGAATACCGCGCCATGCGCATCGCGCCGAACCAGATCGAGCACGCGGTGGTCAATGTGCTGCGCTTCTTCGAGGCGCCGGGCGCCCTCGTGTTCTGTTCGACCCGCGAGGCGGTCAAGCATCTGCAGGCGGCCCTGCGCGAGCGGGGCTTCTCCTCGGTCGGCCTGTCGGGCGAACTGAGCCAGCGCGAGCGCACCGATGCGCTGCAAGCCCTGCGCAGCGGTCAGGCCCGCGTGTGTGTGGCCACCGACGTGGCGGCGCGCGGTCTGGACCTGCCCGATCTGGGGCTGGTCATCCACGCCGAACTGCCGGTCAACAAGGCCACCCTGCTGCACCGGTCTGGCCGCACCGGGCGGGCGGGCAAGAAGGGCGTGTCCGTCCTGCTGGTCCCCTCCACCCGCCGCCGCAAGGCCGAGATGCTGCTGGGCGCCGCCGGACTGGACGCCACCTGGAGCGCCGCGCCGGGCATCGACGAGATTCTGGCCCGGGATGAAGAGCGCCTGCTGGCCACACCGATCTTCGACCAGACGGTGACCGACGAGGACTTCGCCCTGGCGAAGAAGCTGGCGGCCGAGCGCACGCCGGAAGAACTGGCCTGCGCCTGGTGCGGCTGATGCGGGCCGAGATGCCGGCGCCCGAGGATCTGGTGGATCCGGGCGAGGGACCGCGCGGACGGCGCGAGCCCGGCGCCGCGCCGAACGCCTCGGCCTGGCCCACTGACCGGCTGCAGCCCGACGAGGTGACCTGGTTCCGCGCCGACATCGGCCGCCAGAAGAACGCCGACCCCAAATGGCTGATCCCGCTGATCTGCCGTCTGGGCGGAATCACCAAGAAGGACATCGGCTCAATCCGCGTGTTCCCCGACGAGACCCGGTTCGAGATTTCCCTGGCGGCCCAGGCCGGGTTCCTCGCCTCGGTGAAGGCGGCCAAGGGCGCCGAGGTGGCCATCACCCCGTCCGAGGCCCCGAACCAGGGCTTTGGCGGACCCCGCCCCAAGAAGCCCTTCAAGCGCCGCGAGAACGACAACGCCCAGAACCGCCCCGCGCCCTACCGCCCCGAACGGACGGCCTCGGCCGCGCCTGCGGCTGAAGGCGACGCCCGCCCGTTCGACCGCAAGCCCTACAAGGGCAAGCCCAAGCCCGGCTTCAAACCCGGCCCCAAGGCGGGCAAGCCGACCTTCAAGAAGAAGCACCGGGCGGAATAGGCGGCCCGCCTGACGAACGGCGAAATCTGAATCGACAGGCGCGGCCCCGCGCGGCATGGTCGCTCCGCTGAGCGGAGCCAGACCATGTTTCACGGCGGCCATCTGAAGCGGCGGATCAGCCAGTATGCGGCCCTGTGGCTGGGTGCGTTCCTGCTGTCGGGCGGGGCCATTCTGACCGCCATGCTTTTCATGGACCTGATGGAGGCGGCGGACCTGGTTCTGCCGGTGATGCTGGCCCTGACCGTTCTGGCGCTGGGGGCGGGGGTGGTGCTGAGCCTGATCTCGCCCCACACCCTGGGGACCAAGCTGGCGGTAGTGCTGGGCGCCCTGATCCTGCTGTTGCCGCTGTTGTGGGCGCCCGTTTCGGCGGCGGCGGTGATCGCCTTCTTCGCCGACCGCTCCATCGAGTATTCCAGCGCCTACGCCGACTTCCGCATCGGCATCAGCCGGGCGCTGTATCCGGCCACGGCGGCCCTGTTCGGCGGCGGGGCGTTCAACCTGATCTGGGGCGCGTTCCAGGCGGTGGCCAGCTTCGTCGGATTCGTCGCGGCGGTTGTGCGCATCTGGCCGCTGATCCAGCGGCTGCTGGGACCCGAGCCCGCCTCGGACTTGCAGTGAAGACGGGGCCGTCGCAAGCTTCGGACCCGGAGGACGCCATGACCCAGCCCGCAGCGGCCGAACGCTATCCCTCGTTCGAAGCCTTCTACCCGTATTACATCCACGAGCATTCCAACCGCACCTGCCGCCGCATCCATGTGGTGGGCACAGGGCTGGTGTTCGGGGCTTTGGCGCTGGCCATCGTAACCCTGAACCCATGGTGGCTGCTGGCCATGCCGTTGATCGGCTACGGCTTTGCCTGGGTGGGGCATTTCTTCTTCGAGAAAAACCGGCCTGCCACCTTCAAATACCCCCTGTGGAGCCTGATGGGCGACTTTCGCCTGTTCTTCGAGACGGTCAGCGGGAAGCGGAAGTTCTAGCTCACCCGCCCCGGCCGGGGTCCTGGAAGAAGTAGAGGCTGAGCGCCATCACCGCCACGGCGTCGCGGTCGGGGGAGCCTTGCGGGGGCAGGTAGAAGGTGGGGCGCATGCCGCTGAGCGCCAGGCCGCCCACGTCGATCCCGTCGCGGGTGAAGACATAGCCGATGACGTTTCCGCCGCCCCAGGGCAGGCCGTCCACATAGCGGGTCTCGGCCCGGATGGTGATGTCGCCCCAGGTCAGTTCGCCCGCGCGCTGGGGCTGCTGCAGCCGCTGGAAGAAGCCGCCGCCGCGCGCCACGGCGAGGCTGAGCCGGGCGTTGGCGGGCGCCGCGCCGGCGTAGCTGCACACATAGCTGAGCTCGTCCCGATCGAAGGTGATCCAGGCGAAGGAGACGTGGCTCTGGCCGCCCTCGCACTCGCCCGTCACCTGACCGACGCCGGTGGCCACATCGAAGCCGGCGCGGGAGAAGTCGCGGGAGCGGAACGGCATGCGGGTGCTGGACGAGCGGGCGCTGGACGCGCCGGTGTATTCGCCGACGGCGAAGCCGGGCCGGAACAGGCTGGGGCCGCGTCGGCCCTCCAGGTTCAGGCGTTCGGTGCGGTCCTGGAACGGGACCGAGGCGTCCTGGGCCAGGGCGGCGCCCGACAGGGCCAGGACGGCGGCGGATATGGCGGCGACGATCTTCATGAAACCCCCTCCTGAAGAACGGCGGTATGCTTAACAGAGGGGGCGGTGCGGTCAAAATTCGGGGCGACAGGGCAAGGAAAAACCGCCGGAGGATTGCTCCACCGGCGGTTCCCTACACGTCGTCGATTCGACAGGGGGGCTGAAACTTAATCGACGACGCGATAGCGGCCGTTTCCATCGGGGCAGGCGCGGACGTAGCGGTTCTCCACGCGGCCGTCGGGAAGACGGATGTTGCTTTCGACCAGGCGGCACTGGTCGGTGTTGTCATAGTCGCGGACCGGCTGGCCGTAGCCGTAGCCGCGGTCCTGATCGTCATAGCCACGGTCGTAGCCGTACTGCTGGCTGGAGCGATCGTCGTAGCGGCTGTTGTCGTAGCCGTAGCCGGCCTGGGCGCCGTAGGGCTGGGCGTAGGGTTGCGACTGCCCGGGCTGGCAGGCGGCGGTGGAGCCGCCGACACCGGCGCCGACGGCGGCGCCGAGAAGGGCGCCCATGGCGCCGCCCTCGCTGCGCACCCGGCGGCTGGCGACGCCGCGGCCGGCGGCGAGGCCGACGAGGGCCCCGACCACACCGCCCGCGACCTGGCGCTGGCGACGGTCACGGACGCACTGGTCATAGTAGGCTTGGCCGGTCTCGTAGCCCTGGTTGTAGCCGTAGCCGCTCTGGGCCTGATAGCTGGAAGAGGAGCCGTAGGGCTGGCTGTAGCTCTGGGCCGAGGCGGGCAGGGCGGTCGCACAGGCGGCGACGGCGACGACCGCGACGGCGGAATTCTTCAGGAAGGCGTTCATCGTTTCAGCTCCGTACCTGGGGTTGCGGGGCTGAACGGATCAGCACCCCCTTGTCGACGTCCGTTATGGCGGAGCGAACCTGAACGGGTTTTGAGCGGGCCGTTCATCTTCGTTCATGTTTCGGTTTGGGCGCGGGACGGGCTATGAGCGCGCCATGTCCGAACAATTGACCATCGCCCGCGTGGGCCACCAGGCGACGGGATCGCCGAAACCCCCGGCGGGGCTGTCTTCGTGCCGGGGACGCTGCCCGGCGAGGTGGTGCGCGCGGTGGTCAGGGACGGCCGCGCCGAGGACATCGAGATCCTCGAGGCCAGCGCCGACCGGGTTCCGATCCAGTCGCAGACCTACGCCGAGTGCGGGGTCGCGCCGCTGCAGCACTGGGCCAGCGCCCCCTATCTGGCGTGGAAGCGGGATCTGGTGGTGGAGACCCTGGAGCGCGAAGGGATCGAGACCGAGGTGGAGGCCACCGTCGCCACCCCGCCGGGCGTGCGTCGCCGCATCGCCCTGCACGCCCGTCGCGACGAGGACGGGCAGGTGGTGCTGGGCTTCAAGGGGCGCCGGTCGTGGCGGGTGGTCCCCCTGGCCCACTGTCCCCTGTCGGACCCGCGCATCAACGCAGCTTTGCCGAGCCTCGCGGCGGTGGCGGCGCCGTTTCTGGGCGGGGCCAAGTCGGCGCCGACCCTGCATGTGACCGTGACCGACTCGGGCCTGGACGTGGACATCACCGGGGTGGAGCGCAGCGGCCGCTCCGCCGACGTGGCCCAGCAGGGCGTGCGCGCGGCGCGGATGGCCGACATCGCGCGGCTGAGCATGGACGGAGAGGTGCTGGTGATGATGCGCCAGCCCACGGTGCGGTTCGGCCGGGCTACGGTGCCCCTGCCGCCCGCCTCCTTCATGCAGGCCTCGCCCGTGGCCGAGGCGGCCATGGTGGAGCGGGCCGTGGCGGCGGTGCGCGGGGCCAAACGGATCGCCGACCTGTTCTGCGGCGCGGGCACCTTCACCTTCCCCCTGGCCGAGGTCGCCCCGGTGCTGGCGGCGGACGCCTCGGCGGGGGCCATCGCCGGACTGAAGGCGGGGGCCGGGACGGCGCAGGGGCTGAAGGGCATCGACGCCCAGGCCCGCGACCTGTTCCGCCGCCCCCTGTCGCCCCACGACCTGAAGGGGATCGAGGCCATCGTCATCGACCCGCCCCGGGCCGGGGCGCTGGAGCAGACCCAGCAGTTCGCCGGAACGAAGTCAGTGTCGGTGGTGGTGGGCGTGTCCTGCAACCCGGCCACCTTCGCCCGCGACGCCCGGGTGCTGATCGACGCCGGCTTCGTGCTGGAGCGTGTGACCCCCATCGACCAGTTCCTGTGGTCGACCCATGTGGAGCTGGTGGGCGTGTTCCGGCGCTGAGCCGGAACGGATGATTTCAGACTCAGGTCTGAAAAAAAACAGGGTCTGAATTGTCTGAAATCTCCTTGTATGAATTCGGCTGGTTGAGTTGGTCAGCCTGTTGATTTTATTCAAACAATGACGTCATCGCCGGGCTTGTCCCGGCGATCCATACGCCCGAGGGGTGAGAGTCCCTGGCGCGCTCCGTGATTATGGATTCCGGCACAAGGCCGGGAATGACGATGCGGGGAGGTGAGACTCTCGACGCGAAAAAGAGTGCAATGGGAGTCTCACTTCCTTCGCTGCGGGGGGAGGCGGGAGGCGGGAGCGATGCGTGCGGTCATGACGCCATTATAAGGGCGCGCGGGACAGCGGGATAAATCCGGCCGTTGCGACGGATCAAAGCCTTGTCCTGCAAGGAACTGGTCTTGAAAAACAGGGGATTTAGGGCGTCGGGTTGGTGAAGCTTCGCGCCGGACAGGGCATGGGCCGCCGATATGATCGTCGCTTGCCCCTCCGCGCCGGTTGTCCCATGTGGCGGGGATGACGATTCCTCCCCTCAATCCCTGGGTTTCGCTGCTGATCGCGGGCCTGCTCGAAGTGGCCTGGGCCTCGGGCTTCAAATTCGTGGGGCCGTCGCGGCCGGTGACCTCGCTGGTGGTGGGCGTGACCATGATCGCCAGCTTCTGGTTCCTGTGGCTGGCGACACAGAAGCTGCCCATCGGCACGGCCTACGCCATCTGGACCGGCATCGGTGCGGTGGGCGCGGCGGGGATCGGCATTCTGATCTATGGGGAGCCGTCCACGACGCTGAGGATCCTGTGCATCCTGATGATCGTCAGCGGCATCGTGGGGCTGAAGCTGTTCTCGGGGGTGCAGTGATGGGCGCTCAAGCAGCGAGCGACCGCGTCGCGAGCGGTAGCGCCCAAAAATTGGGCCGCGTTCTCATCATCGCCGGGTCCGACTCCGGCGGAGGGGCCGGGGTGCAGGCCGACATCAAGGCGGTGACCATGATGGGCGGCTTCGCGGCCACGGCGATCACGGCCCTGACCATCCAGAACACCCTGGGGGTCCACGGCGTGCACCCCGTGCCGCTGGAGGTGATCGCGGCCCAGGCGGACGCGGTGCTGGACGACATCGGGACCGACGCGGTCAAGACCGGCATGCTGGGCTCGGTTGAGGTGGTGCGCTGCGTGGCCGAGATACTGGACCGGGCGGGCGCGCCGACGGTGGTGGACCCGGTCATGATCGCCAAGGGCGGCTCGCCCCTGCTGGCCGAGGACGCGGTGGCGGCGGTGCGCGAGCTGATGGTTCCGCGCGCGGCCCTGCTGACCCCCAATGCGCCGGAGGCCGAGGCCCTGACGGGGATCGCGGTCGCCGATCTGGACGGCCAGCGGCGTGCGGGCGAGGCGCTGTTGCGGCTGGGCGCGGGCGCAGTGCTGATGAAGGGCGGCCATGTGCCGGGCGAGACGGTGGTGGACCTGCTGATGACCCCGCGCGGCGAGACCCTGCTGGAGGGCCCGCGCATCGAGACGCGGCACACCCACGGCACCGGATGCACCCTGGCCAGCGCGTGCGCGGCGGGGATCGCGAAGGGCCTGCCGCTGGAGCAGGCGGTCGCCGAGGCCTGGGCCTATGTGGCCGAAGCCATCCGGCAGGCGCCGGGGCTGGGCGGCGGCCATGGGCCGCTGGACCACGGCTGGCCGCTGCGATGAGCGATCTGGAGGATCGGCTGAAGACCATCGTGCGGGCCGATCCCGGCCTGATGCAGGTGATGACCACGGTGCGCGGGCTGGGTCTGAACGATTGGCGGATCTTTTCCGGCGCGGTCTATCAGAGCGTCTGGAACGCGGTGACGGGCCGGGCGGCGGGATACGGCATCAAGGACTACGACCTGGGCTATTTCGACCCGGACACCTCGTGGGACGCCGAGGACGCGGTGATCCGCAAGGTGGCCGGGGCGTTTGAACCGCCGCTGCGCGAGATGGTGGAGGTGCGCAATCAGGCGCGGGTTCACCTGTGGTTCGAGGGCAGGTTCGGCGAGCCCTATGAGGCCCTGACCGGTACGGACGAGGCGCTGGGGCGGTTCGTGGCGCCGGCGTTTGCGGTGGGTGTGCGGCTGGAGCCGGACGGGGAGGTCAGCGTGGCCGCGCCGTTCGGGCTGGAGGACGTGTTCGAGATGGTGCTGCGGCCCAATCCCGACCGGCCGAAGGCGAAGGGGTGGTCGAAGGCGGTCGACAACGCCCGCGCGCGCTGGCCGGAGATTCGCGTGATCGATGCCTGAATCGTTGGCCTGTCGCGCGGTCGCGCTGCTTGAGGCCCTCACGCGAAACGGCGCGGCCCTTTTCGGACCGCGCCGCACGCGCACCCTGCAAGCGAGAGCCTGATTCACGGCATCGGCGGAACCGCGGAGCGGTCCCGCCTCAACCGATCAGGCTCTGGGAGAGAGGACGGCCTACCAGCGGCCGCCGGGGCGGCGGTTGTTGTCGGCGCGTTCGGCGCGGATTCGGGCCGACAGCCGGTCATAGCGCTGGTCCAGATCGCGCATCTCCCAGCGGGTCAGGCCGCCACGGCGATACTGGGCCTCCAGCCGGACGATACGGTTCAGCTCGGCGCGCAGGCTGCGGGCCTCGCGCGGGCTGATGGCGCGATTGTAGGCGGCGCGGTCGATGCGGCGGTCGAGGTTGACCTTGCGCTGGGCGATGGATTGCCAGGCGGGGGCGTGGGCGGCGGGTCCGCCACGGGGCGGGCCGTAGTGCTGGGCGGCGGCCGGGACGGCGACGGAGACCGCAGCGGCGGCCATCAGAGAGGCGGCGATGGTCTTGTTCATGGCTTCGATCCTTCGATTGCGGTCGCCCCGGGGATCAGGGCGGCGATGACGGGATCAGTGAAGCGCGCCGCGCCTGATCGGCGCCTGAACGGGGCGTTTCAGATGGCGTTCACCTGGCTGAACGGCCTGTTTCGGAGGGGGCAAGGAAAAGGGCGCGGCCCTTTCAGACCGCGCCCTGCAATGGCGGGAGAGACGCCGATCAGCGACGGTAGCGCGCGCGCTGCACGTAGCGGTCGATGGAGCGGTCGAGATCCTGGTAGCGGCGCTCCAGATCGTGGCGCTCGCGGATGGTCATGCGGGGGCCGTATTGACGCTCGAGGTACACCAGGCGGTCGATGCCGCGCTGGAAATCACGGGCCTTGCCGGTGCTCATGACACGGGCGCGGTGGGCGAAGGCCACATTGCGCTCCAGATGGCGGACGCGAACGGCCATGGGCGGACCGGCGTGCTGCTGGCCATAGGCGGGACCGCCGCGGGGCGGGCCATAGTGCTGGGCGGCGGCCGGGACGGCGACAGAGATCGCCGCGACGGCCATGACGGATGTGATCAGTTTTTTCATCATGGGCTCCACGGTTTCGGTTCGGCGGCCGACCCGGCATCGGGGCGGTGCGATGGACACACAAGAGCACGCGGCGCCTGAGCCTGACCTGAACGGCACGGTTCAGTCGGCGTTCATCTTCCTGAACCCGCGCGAAGTCTCTATGGTTCTCGTCAAAGCGACCGATCGAACCCCCGGTCATGACCCGTTTCTCACGCCCCTGTTCAGACGCCGTTCAGAGGCGCCGCCGTAAACCGCTCTGCATGAACCGTATTCGCATCCTTCTTCTGGCCGGGCTGATCGCCGCCGCTCCCATGGCGGCGCCGTCGGCCCATGCGCTCGAGATCCAGGCGCGTGACCCCCTGATGGGCTCGCTCCGCCAGGAGCGGGCGCGTGAGGAATCCCGTGAGGGCCGCCGGTTGAGCGCCAGCGAGGTGGCGCGGTCCGTCTCCCGGGGCCGCGAGGGCCGCATGCTGGGCATCAATGAACGCAACATGGGCGGCCGTCCCGTCTATGTGGTGCGCTGGGAATATCCGGGCGGGCGCGTCGCCGACATCACGGTGGACGCCCGCACCGGCGCCGTGATCGGAGAACGCTGATGAGAGTGCTGCTTGTCGAGGACGACGCCGACCTGTCGCGCCAGCTGAAGGCGGCGCTGGGCGACGCCGGCTATGCGGTGGACCACGCCCCGGACGGCGAGGAAGCCCACTTCCTGGGCGACACCGAGCCCTATGACGTTGTGGTGCTGGACCTGGGCCTGCCCAAGGTGGACGGCGTGTCGGTGCTGGAGCGCTGGCGCCGGGACGGCAAGACCACGCCGGTGCTGATCCTGACCGCGCGCGGCGCCTGGTCCGACAAGGTGTCGGGCTTCGACGCCGGGGCCGACGACTATCTGACCAAGCCGTTCCACACCGAGGAGCTGCTGGCCCGGCTGCGCGCCCTGCTGCGGCGCTCGGCGGGACATGCGACCTCCACGCTGGAGTGCGGCGCCCTGCGCCTGGACCCGCGCGCGGCGCGGGCCAGCGTGGACGGGGAGCCCCTGCGCCTGACCTCGCTGGAATACCGGCTGCTGCATTATCTGATGATGCATCAGGGCCGGGTGATCAGCCGCACCGAACTGGTCGAGCACCTGTATGACCAGGACTTCGACCGCGACTCCAACACCATCGAGGTGTTCGTGGGCCGTCTGCGCAAGAAGATCGGCGCGGACAGGATCGAGACCGTCCGTGGCCTGGGTTATCGCCTGACGCCGCTGGCCGGGGAGTCCGAGGCCGCGTGAAGCAGAATCTGGGGCGCTATCTGGGTCGTCCCGGCCGGTCCCTGACCCGCCGGCTGATCTGGCTGGCGGCCGCGTGGATTGTGGTGGCCCTGCTGGTTACCGGCCTCGTGCTGACCTCGCAGTTTCAGGAATCCGGCCTGCGCCGACTGGGCGGCGTCAACAACAACACCATCGACGAACTGGTGGTGGCCGCCAGCGTCCGCGACGGACAGGTGGTCGTGCCCCAGATCGAGGATTCCCGCACCAAGGCGCTGCTGTCGGGGAAATACTGGGCGGTGGCGGAGCGGAATGCGGACGGGGACCTGGTGGTGATCGCCCGGTCCACCTCCCTGTGGGACAGCGAGATGCCGATACCGGCGAGCCTCACCGAGCGGGTGGCGGAGGTGGCCGGGGGCACGGTCTCCTACAACGCCGTCGGTCCCAACAACGGCGAGCCCCTGCGGGTGGCGGCCAGCCAGAAACAGCTGCCCGGCCGCGAGCAGCCGGTGGTGTTCATCGCCGCCCTAAACCGCTCCAACATCGACTCCGACACGCGCCAGTTCGCCACCCTGACCTGGGCCGCCCTGGGCCTGCTGGGGGTCGGGCTGATGGCGGCGGTGTTCTTCCAGGTGCGGATCGGCCTGCGTCCGCTTTATGAGCTGGGGCAGGAGATCGGCGACGTGCGCAAGGGCCGCGCCACGCGGATCACCCAGGACTATCCGGTGGAGATCGCGCCCCTGGCCGAGCAGCTGAACAAGCTGCTGGACCACAATCAGGAGGTGGTGGAGCGCCAGCGCACTCATGTGGGCAATCTGGCCCATGCGCTGAAGACGCCCCTTTCGGTGATGCTGGCCGAGACCGAGGGGCAATCGGGGACGCTGCCCGAAATCGTGCGTCGCCAGTCCGAGCTGATGCGCGGCCAGGTGGACCACCATCTGCGCCGGGCCCGCGCCGCCGCCCGGGCCCAGGGCTCGGGCGAGCGCACCGCCGTGGCCGAGGTGCTGGACGAGATGGCGGTGATGCTGGAGCGGGTGTTTCAGTCCAAGGGGGTGGAGATCGACTGGCGCGCGCCCGACGAGCTGATGTTCCGGGGCGAGCGGCAGGATCTGCAGGAAATGGTCGGCAATCTGCTGGAGAACGCCTGCCTCTGGTCCAAACGGCGGGTGAAAGTGTCCGCGGGCGCATGGGGATGGGGCGTCTGCTGCTGGTGATCGAGGATGACGGGCCGGGCCTGCCCGAGGATCGGCGCGACGAGGTGCTCAAGCGGGGGACGCGGCTGGACGAAGACGTGCCCGGCACGGGGCTTGGTCTCAGCATCGTCGACGAACTGACCCGGGCCTATGAGGGGCGTCTGACCCTGGGCGACAGCGACATGGGCGGGCTCAAGGCCATGCTGGAGCTGCCGGCCGCCGAATCCTGACCGATCCGGTCGTGGTTTATGCGTTTCGTTAAGCGGCCATGACCGATGATGTCTCGAATGAGAGACCGGGGAGCGGGGACCATATGACGGAGCTGTCCGTCGCCAGTCAGAATGCGATCAGCGCGATGCTGGAGATGGCGCCGGATTCCGCCCTGGCGAAGCTGTCGGTCGCCCTGCGCACGACCCCCGGGGTCAAGGCGGACTGGATCCGTCGCCGGACCGTGGCCGAGATCTCCGCCCGGCGCATGCGCACCATCGCCTTCGGCCCCCTGACCGCCCTGTTCCGCAAGCGCGCGGACGGGGTGCGGGGCCTGAGCTTTCCCGCGGCGATCCTGAACGGGCTGTGGCGGCGGGTCTGCGAACGACAGGCCCTGCTGCTGGCCCAGGCCGAGGACATGACGGTCGGCGGGGGCTCCATCGATCCGCGCCTGCTGGATCAGCTGTGCGTGAGCGCCGCGGCGATCCTGCGAGACGAGCCGGGCGGCGTCTGGCCGGGGCTGGATCCCCGGACGGCGGAGCATGTGGCCGCCTGTTTCGACCTGGCCCCGCTGGCCCGCGCGGCCATGCCCATGCTGGACATGTGGATCGGGCGTGCAGACGCGGACAGCGAGGCCTCGCTGCGGCTGATGATGCGGGACGCCGTGCGCATCCGCGAGGACGCCGCGCCCATGATGCTGGAGATCCTCTTCGCCAACATCGAGGACGCCGCCCTGATCCTGCGGGTCATCAGCCGGGTCTCCGGCGCGGGGGGCGAGGAGCGCTTCCTGGCGGATTCCGAACTGGCCGACTTCGGCGAGCGGCTGTTCGAGCGGGTCGAGGAGGCGGGGGAGGCCCTGAACGAATTCCATCCGGGCCGCGACGATTCCGATGAGGCGCGCCAGGTCGCGAGCCGCCTGGAGCGGGCGGCCGGGATGATGGCCCAGATGGAGCTGTCGCTGGCCTTCACGCCGGAGGGCGCCTGGGGCGCCCGGTTCCAGGAACTGAAACTGCGCATGGGACGCGCGCTCGACGGCCTGCTGGGGCTGTGCCCGCGCATGGTGGACAAGGCCCTGCCCATGGAGCGGGTGCGCATCCACGGGTCCATGAGCCGCATGGCGCCGGTGATGGACGCCCGCACCGACGGGCCGCTGGTGGAGCAGGCGCGGTCGGCCATGCTGATGCTGAGCGCCTCCAAGGCAGCGGCCGGGGTGCTGGGCTATGCGGGCCAGAGGGCGCAGCTGTGCGAAACCCTGGAGAAACGCCTGCTCCAGTATGGCGACGAGCTGATCGAGGCGCTGAACGCGGGCGAAGGTTCGGACGAGGACCACATGGCCCGTCTGGTCGAGCTTTGCGCCGGCTTCCTGGAGCAGGCGGACGCCGAGGTTCCGGCCCGAACCCTGCGGCGGCGGCTGGCGGCGGCCCAGGGTGCGACAGCGGCGCCCTCGCCACAGATGGCCTGATCGCCTAAACGGCTCTCATGTGGATGTTCTGGCTTGCAGCGGGCATGGCCGCGACCTTGCGGGGATCGTGGTGCTCTGGCGTGCGCGGGGCACGGGCTTCGCCGTCGGCGGGTCGCCCGACGCCCGCCAGATCGCCGAACTGGACGCCCTGCATGGACGCGGCCTGCTGGACGACGACGCC